>JAIRSN010000111.1 GCA_031255425.1 Dysgonamonadaceae bacterium | reverse complement strand
GGCGTACCGGGATGCCAAGAAAGGATTTTTCGACCTTCTTCCGGCAGACGCTTTTGCATTGACCAATAAGGATGATAAAAACGGGATGTTCCTGTTGCAAAATACGCCGGCCGGTAAGCAAACCTATTCGTTTACATCGCTGGCCGATTTCAAAGGGAAAATATTGGAAACGCATTTCGACGGCACACTGATGACCGTCAACGGCACGGAGGTTTTGACTCAATTCGTGGGGAAGTTCAATGCGTATAACCTGCTGGCCGTTTACGGCGCTGCGGTATTGTTGGGGCGGAATCCCGACGAGGTATTGGTTTTATTGAGTACGCTGCAATCGGTGTCCGGCCGCTTTGAAACGTTGCGTTCTCCCGGCGGCTACACGGCTGTTGTCGATTATGCCCACACCCCGGATGCGTTGACCAATGTATTGAATGCCATCAACGAGGTGTTGAACAGCGACGGAAAGATAATTACGGTGGTCGGCTGCGGCGGCAACCGGGACAAAGGAAAGCGCCCGATCATGGCGAAAGAAGCCGTGCGGTTGAGCGACCGGGTGATTTTGACCTCCGACAATCCCCGTTTTGAAGAACCCGGCGAGATTATCAACGATATGGCGGCGGGATTGGATGCGGAGGAAAAGAAAAAAGCCGTTTGCATTACCGACCGGAAAGAAGCGATCCGAACCGCCTGTTTGCTCGCCCAACCCGGCGACGTTATCCTGATTGCAGGAAAAGGCCACGAAGATTACCAGGAGATAAAAGGAGTGAAAAATCATTTCGACGACAGGGAAGTGGTGCGGGAAATATTTAATTCATAAAAGGTTTACAAAGAATAAAAAAAGATGCTATACGATTTATTTCATTATCTCAATCAGTTGGATTTTCCCGGAGCAAGGATGTTTCACTATGTTTCCTTCCGTTCGGCGTTTGCGTTGATCTTATCGTTGATTCTTTCGACCATTACAGGGAAAAGAATCATCAATTTATTGCAGAAGCACCAGATCGGGGAACCCATCCGCAACCTTGGGCTGGAAGGACAAATGCAGAAAAAAGGAACGCCGACCATGGGCGGAATCATCATTATCATTGCCATTCTGATTCCGGTACTCTTACTTGCCCGTTTGTCGAACATATATATTATTCTGATGCTGATTACCACCATCTGGCTGGGAACGCTCGGATTTGTCGACGACTACATCAAGGTTTTCCGGAAAAAGAAAGACGGGTTGTCCGGCAAAATAAAAATAATCGCACAAGTCGGGCTGGGTCTAATCGTCGGATTGACAATTTATTTGAGCCCGAATGCCGTAATGAGGGAAAATGTAGAGATTCACCGGGATGGGGAGAAAAAAGAAATCGTTTATTCGCCGAATGTAAAATCGACTCAGACCACGATTCCGTTTTTAAAAAACAACAATTTGGATTACCGGGATCTCGCTTCATTTATGCCGAAGCATCGCACGGCGGTCACATGGATGATTTTTGTTTTGATCACCATATTTATAGTCACCGCCGTATCGAACGGCGCGAACCTGACCGATGGTTTGGACGGCTTGACGGCAGGCAGTTCGGCCATTATCGGCGTTGCGTTAGGGATTTTAGCGTATGTATCTTCGCACCTTGAGTTTGCCGCTTACCTGAATATCATGTATATCCCCGGTTGTGAAGAGCTGGCGGTGTTTGCGAGCGCCTTTATCGGCGCCTGCATCGGGTTCTTGTGGTACAATGCCTTTCCGGCACAGATTTTCATGGGCGATACCGGTTCGCTGACCTTGGGGGGGATTATTGCCGTGTTCTCAATCGTTATCCACAAGGAATTGCTGTTGCCTGTTCTTTGCGGTATTTTCCTCGCCGAGAGCGTTTCCGTAATGCTTCAGGTATCTTATTTCAAATATTCAAAGAAAAAGACCGGTACGGGAAAGCGGATATTTAAGATGACTCCTTTGCATCATCATTTCCAGAAAGCAGGAAATGCGGGGATTGACGCAATCATTCAACACCCGATAGCCCCGGTGCCGGAGTCGAAAATCGTCGTCCGCTTCTGGCTGATAGGAATTATATTGGCTGTCTTGGCCATAGCGACATTAAAGATGAGATAAATAATGGAAAAAGGCATGAATATGTGTGGCAAAAAAGAAGGTTGCGAAACTTCCCCCAAGACTTGCGGGAACGCCGGCGGGCGGCGCTTAGTCGTCCTTGGCGGCGGCGAGAGCGGTGCAGGCGCGGCGGTTTTGGCGAAGAAACAGGGCTTCGATGTTTTTGTGTCCGATTTTTCGGAAATAAAACCGAAATACAAAGCGCTTTTCAATAAATACGACATTGTTTTCGAGGAAAATCAACATACTGAAAACTTAATCCTGTCTGCCGACGAAGCCGTTAAAAGTCCGGGCATACCGGACCAGGCGCCCATCATCAAAAAACTGAAAGAAAAACAAATACCGGTTATTTCCGAAATCGAATTGGCCGGGCGCTACACCAAAGCAAAAATGATTTGCATCACCGGAAGCAATGGGAAGACAACGACAACCGCGCTCACGTATCATATTCTGAAAGAAGCCGGACTGAATGTCGGATTAGCCGGAAACATAGGCGATAGTTTGGCACTGCAAGTGGCTGAGAAGGAATACGATTATTATGTGATTGAACTAAGCAGCTTCCAATTGGACGGGATGTATCAATTCAAAGCGGATATTGCCGTTTTGCTGAACATCACTCCGGATCATTTGGACCGGTACAATTATGAAATACAAAATTATGTAGACTCCAAGCTGCGAATCTTGCAAAATCAAACGGAAAAGGACGCTTTCATCTATTGGAACGACGACCCTGTCGTTTCCCGTGAGATTTTGAAACGAAAACCGGCTGCGGTTCTTTATCCTTTTGCCGAAAAGAAAACAGCGGGAGTCAAAGCATATATTGAAGATAAAAAGATTAATATAGAAACCTCTAATGATAAATTTATAATGGAAGAAGAATTAGTAGCATTAACGGGGACGCACAATTTATATAATTCGTTAGCGGCCGGAATCGCGGCCAGATTGTTGGATATTAAGGATGAAAATATTCGCCGGTCGCTGAGTAATTTCAAAGGCGTGGAGCATCGCCTGGAAAAGGTAGCGCGGGTGAAAGGAGTGGAATACATCAACGATTCCAAAGCGACGAATGTCAATGCCTGCTGGTATGCCCTTCAAAGCATGAAGACGCCGACCGTCCTGATGCTTGGCGGAACCGACAAAGGAAATGATTACAGCGAAATAGAGTCGTTAGTTATATAAAAATGCCGCGCTCTGATTTTCTTGGGCGTCGACAATTCAAAACTGCACGCCTGTTTCGACGGCAAAGTAGCGGCTATACTGGATGCCGGCTCAATGAAGGAAGCCGTTAATCAGGCATACGCTGTGGCTCAAAAAGGGGATACCGTCTTGTTGTCGCCCTGTTGTGCGAGTTTTGATTTGTTTCAAAATTACGAAGACCGGGGGAGACAGTTTAAGGAATGTGTACGAAAGTTATAAAAAACGGGAATCATCAAAAACAGATTAAATATGGACTTTATAAAGAAAATATTCCGGGGAGACAGAGTGATATGGTTTATATTCCTGTTGCTGTGCCTGATTTCCATCGTGGAAGTATATAGCGCTTCCAGCACGTTGACCTACCGGACCGAGTACTGGAAACCCATATCTCGCCATTTCCTGTTTCTTTTGGGTGGCTTGGGGTTCGTGCTGCTTTTTCATTCCATTCCGCCCAAATTCTTTTCCATCATCGGCGTTTTGCTCGTTGTCGCTTGGGGATTACTTATCGTCACCCGGTTTTTCGGTCGTACTATCAACGGCGGTTCCCGCTGGCTTGAAATAGCAGGTGTTTCTTTTCAGCCGTCGGAAATCGCCAAGCTCTGCCTGATTGTATTGACCGCTTTTTTACTTAGCAAAAGAGATGAAGCAAACGATAAAAAAATCTTCACCCAAATACTGCTTATCACCGGAATAACCTGTGGGGTCATTTTTATAGACAACGCTTCTACGGCGGTTCTGTTGTTTGGAATAATCTTTTTGATGATGTTCGTCGGCCGGATTTCACTGAAAAGGATGGGCTGGTTGACTTTATGCGGCATCGGATTTGCCGCCCTGCTGTACGGCACCATTACATTCCTGCCTTACGAGAAGCTCAAGTTTCTTCCACGGTCGGATACGTGGGTAGATCGCATCGAAGAATTCAAGGAAGATGTGAATGTCCACGACCCCAATTTTGTCATTACGAAAGGTAATTACCAGGTAGTCCATGCCAACATTGCCATTTCCAACGGAGGCGCCCGGATCTTCGGAACATTTCCGGGGCACAGCATCGAAAGAGATTTTCTTCCGCAGGCTTTTTCGGATTTTATTTATGCCATCATTCTCGAAGAAACCGGCTTGCTGGGCGGCTTTATGGTTCTGTTGCTGTATGTCATACTCTTTATACGCGCGGGAGTCATCGCCAACCGGTGTGAAAAACTTTTTCCCAAATACATGGTAATGGGGTTCGCTTTTATTATTGTGACTCAAGCCTTGGCAAATATGGCTGTTGCCGTAGGCGTAATCCCTGTAACCGGTCAGCCGTTGCCGGTGATCAGCAAAGGCGGTACTTCTATCTTAGTCACGTGTATCTATTTCGGAATCATATTAAGCGTCAGCCGTTACGAAAATCCGAAAGGAATAAAAAGAGAAGAAGAAATTGAGGAAGAACTGATTGAAGCGAAAAAACACGCAATCATTGTAAACGAAGAAGAATCATGAAACAAGTCC
The DNA here is from genome assembly GCA_031255425.1 of Dysgonamonadaceae bacterium. Taxonomy (GTDB): domain Bacteria; phylum Bacteroidota; class Bacteroidia; order Bacteroidales; family Azobacteroidaceae; genus Azobacteroides. The sequence continues at coordinate 8,191 of JAIRSN010000111.1, read as the reverse complement.
CTTGCCGTTTGCCGCTCGCCGCCCGCCGTTCGCCGCTAAAGATTATCATCAGCGGAGGCGGTACCGGCGGACATATTTTCCCGGCTCTGTCAATCGCCAATGCCTTGAAATCGAGGTACGCCGATACGGAAATCCTTTTCGTAGGAGCGGAAAACCGGATGGAGATGAAACAAGTACCCGAAGCCGGTTACGAAATCATTGGTTTGCCGGTGGCGGGTTTTGACCGGAAAAACTGGTTGAAAAACATAGCCGTACTCTGGAAACTGAACAAAAGTTTATCGTTGGCGCGTAAGATTCTCCAAGCGTTCCGGCCGGATATGGTCATCGGAGTCGGCGGCTACGCCAGCGGGCCGGTACTGAAAGCGGCTACACGGAAAGGCATCCCCGTGCTGATTCAGGAACAAAATTCGTATGCCGGAGTGACCAATAAACTGTTGGCAAAAAAAGCAGCCGGAATATGTGTCGCTTACGAAGGGATGGAGCGATTTTTCCCCGCAGAAAAAATTGTTATGACAGGGAATCCCGTCCGGCAGGACTTGGTCGTCACAGAAGATAAAAGGAAAGAAGGCTATGCCTGTTTCGGATTGAATCCCGGTAAAAAAACGATTCTGGTTATCGGAGGCAGTTTAGGCGCCCGGACGATCAACGAAAGCATCGAGGCGTCGCTGAAAGAGATTGAAGCCGGCGAGGTGCAATTTATCTGGCAAACAGGAAAATACTATTACAAAAACATCCACTCTTCCGGGCGCCGGTTGCCGGGTATGGTACATCCGGTAGAATTTATTTCCCGGATGGACTTGGCTTATTCGGTTGCCGATCTGATTATTTCGCGGGCGGGTGCCGGGTCGATTTCCGAATTTTGCTTGTTGGGAAAGCCGGTCATCCTGGTTCCCTCTCCGAACGTTGCGGAAGACCATCAATCCAAAAACGCAAAGGCATTAGCGGAGAAGGATGCCGCCGTCCTGATTGCGGACAAAGACGCCATGAACCGCCTGATTCCGGAAGCGCTGGACCTGGTCTGCCAGGAAGCCCGGTTGAAAAAACTGAGCGAAAACATACTGAAAATGGCTTTGCCGGACTCCGCCGATAAAATTGTAGATGAAATAGAAAACATACTTGGGTTGCGCGGCACGCCATGCACGGCACGCGAAAACGTTTATTTCATCGGCGCAGGAGGTATCGGCATGAGCAACCTGATCCGTTATTTCCTTGCAAACGGGAAACGGGTCGGCGGCTACGACAAAGTAGCATCCGCTTTAACGCAACAACTGAATGAAGAAGGCGCTCAAATTCATTATGAGGATGACATCCGCCTGATTCCGGAAATATTTAAGGACAAGGAGCATACGCAGGTCGTTTTTACCCCTGCCGTTCCGTCCGACCACTCGGAGTTGACTTATTTCCGTACCAACGGCTTTGAAGTCATGAAACGGGCGCAGGTCTTGGGCGAGATAACGAAAACCAAACGAGGAATTTGCGTAGCAGGTACGCATGGCAAGACAACGACTTCCGGGATGATCGCCCATTTGCTGAAACAATCGAAAGTCGATTGCAGCGCCTTTTTAGGAGGAATCCTGAAAAATTACAATAACAACCTGCTTATCTCCCGCACCAGCGACTTAACGGTGTTGGAAGCAGACGAATACGACCGCTCTTTTCATTGGCTTTCGCCCTCTATGGCGGTGATCACGTCGGTTGCTCCCGATCATCTGGATATTTACGGAACCGAAGAAAACTACCGGGAAGCGTTTGTCCATTTCACTTCCCTCATCCGGGAGGGCGGCACACTGTTGTTGGAACAGAAGGTGAATATTACGCCCCGGTTGCAGAAAAACGTCCGGCTCTACCGTTATGCATCGGTTCCCCGGTATGAACCGGATTCGCAGTTTTCCGCCGGGCTTGATTTTTACGCTCAAAACATCCGGATTGGGAACGGGGAAATTTATTTCGATTTTGTAGCACCGGAAACCGTCGTGAAAGACATTCAGTTGGGCGTTCCGGTGGAGATTAACATCTCGAATGCCGTAGCAGCATTGGCCATTGCCTGGCTAAACGGCGTTTCGGAAGAAGAATTACGACAGGGGATGGCATCGTTTCAAGGCGTGAAACGGCGCTTCGATTTCCATATCAAAACAGATAAAATAGTTTTAATTGACGATTATGCGCACCATCCGGAAGAATTGGAAGCAAGCATCTCGTCGGTACGGAAATTATACCCCCACCGGAAACTGACGGTCGTTTTCCAACCTCATTTGTATTCCCGCACGAACGATTTTTACAAAGAATTTGCAAAATCGCTATCTTTGCCGGACAAGGTGATCCTGACGCCGATCTATCCGGCAAGGGAAGAACCCATCGCGGGAGTGTCTTCGCAACTGATTTTGGATCTACTCACGGTACCGGATAAGCAGTTGGTCAACTATGCCGATCTGGTAAATGTTATCGATAAAGAAAAAACAGATGTATTGTTGATTGCCGGCGCCGGCGACATCGAATTACTCGTCGAACCAATTAAAAAGAAGCTAAATGATTAAGAAAGTTTTATTCATCGTTTCCGCCTTGTTTTTGACAACCTACCTTGCTTTTGCGGTTATCTTCCTGAATCCGAAAGTCAATACGGAGGAGAAATGCGACCGCTTGCAAATCGAGGTGGTGCATGCTTCCGGATCTTCCTGCCTGAATGAGGCTCAGATGAAACAGTTCCTTCAAACAGCCCATCTGAACCCGGTTGGGAAAAACCGGTCGGAAATTGACCTGGAGGCAATAGAGAAGACATTGAAAGAGAACAAGCTGATTAAAAAAGTCGAAGCCTACAAAGCGGTCGACGGAACGGTACGGATAAAAGTTTACCCGCGGACACCTGTCTTAAGAGTCATGGCGGAAAAGAATTATTATCTTGATGAAGAAGGAGAAACGATGCCGGTTCCGGCCGGTTCTGCCGCCTACATTCCGCTTGCAACCGGAAATATCAGCGAGGCGTATGCCAGGAATCAACTGTATGCTTTTGTATTGTTTTTGCAAAAGAATAAGTTTTGGGATTCGCAGATAACGCAAATCAATGTCCTGCCCGACCGGGATATAGAACTGATTACAAGGGTGGGCGACCACCGGATTCTGTTGGGTAAAATAGAAGATCACGAAGAAAACCTGGATAAATTAAAACTCTTTTACGAAAAAGGATTAAACAAAACAGGTTGGAACCGGTATTCGGTCATTAATTTAAAATATAAAAACCAAATCGTTTGCACGAAAAGGGAATGACTTGTTCATTATAAAAAGAAAGATTTATGGAAACAAAGTATGTTGCAGCATTGGACTTGGGAACATTCAAGCTGCTTGCTATGGCAGCAAAGAAAAAAACAGCGGGAAGTTTATCCATCCTAAACTCCGAAAAACTACCCTCCGGGAAGAGTATCCGGCGCGGGCGTATTCATAATATTGAAGAAATAGCCACCAGTGTAAGCCTCCTGGTAAACCGGCTGAACCGTAAACTGGCGACAGAGATTCAGAAGATATACGCAGGCATCGGCGGGCAATCTTTGCACACGGAAGGTTATTCGGTGAAAAAGGAGATAAACGGCGAGGTCACAAGCGGAATCATTGACGACCTCTACCTCGAATGCCGGCAGTACAAGCCGGAATTTGAGGAAGTGCTGGAAATCGTTCCGCCCGAATATTATCTGGACGGAAGTTTGTCGGAACAACCGAAAGGCGTATTTTGCAAAGAGATTGAAGCCCGGTTTCAATTAATCCTCGGCCGTCCGTCGCTTAAAAGTTTTTTGGAAAAAAGCATTCAGGGAAAAGCCGGAATCGAAATAGCCGGGTTCTTCATTTCGCCGCTGGCGACAGCCGAAGTTGCACTTACGAATCCCGACAAGGAGTTGGGTTGCGCCCTGGTGGAAATCGGCGCGGGCGTAACCTACCTCTCCATTTACAAAGACCAGTCGTTGAAATACCTGGTGACGATTCCATTGGGTGGAACCGTGATCACGAAAGACCTTTGCAGCCTGGATATTTTGGAGGCGGAAGCCGAACGCTTGAAACTGAAAGAAGGCGATGCGATGCCTGAGTCCGGGCAGGAAGAAAAAAGCGATAAAGTGATCGAAGCAAGGGCGTGCGAAATTGTCGCCAACATTGCAGACCAGATCAAACAATCGGGTTATGGACACGCCTTGGGCGCAGGCATTATTCTGACGGGAGGCGGCTCGTTGCTCAAAAACATGGATAAGCTGATCGCTCAAAAGACCGGAAAACCGACCCGCATGGCAGTGGTGGAAGACCACACGCAAGCCTGTATTCAGGGTTTGCTGGCTTTAGGCAAAGAGGATTGCGCCAGAGAGGTTCCCAAAACAAAACCGACGCAAGTCGGGATTTTCGGCCCGGAAGAAACCAAAAATACGCCGGCGCCTCCACGGGAGCCCGTCAAAAAGAAAAAAATCAGCGAGAGGATTGCCCATACAGTCGAGAAATGGGGGAACAATCTTTTTGGAGACGAAGAATATACAGAAAGCAATTCTTAATTTTTAATATTAATTTTCTTATGGAAGAAGTTTTAACCGGTTTTGAATTTCCCCGGGAACAACCGGCAATCATAAAAGTAATCGGAGTAGGCGGCGGCGGCGGCAATGCCGTTACGCATATGTATAAGGAAGGCATTGCGGATGTTACATTTGCGTTGTGTAATACCGACAACCAGGCGATGATCAAAAGCAATATCCCTGTCAAAGTCCAGCTTGGGAAAAAAATCACGAAAGGATTGGGCGCCGGCAACAAACCGCATATCGCCAGGCAAGCCGCCGAAGAAAGCATTCCGGATATTCAACGCTTGTTGCAGGACGAAACCCAAATGGTATTGATTACCGCCGGAATGGGCGGCGGAACCGGAACCGGCGCCGCTCCCGTGATCGCGAAAGTAGCGAAAGAAATGAATATTCTTACGGTAGGAATTGTGACGATTCCGTTTGTCTTCGAACAAATGCCGAAAATCCTGCAAGCGCTGAAAGGCGTGGAGGAAATGAGGAACAATGTGGATGCGCTGCTGGTGATTAATAACGAAAAACTGCGGGATATTTACGCCGACCTGGATATTGTAAACGGGTTCAAGAAAGCGGATGATATTCTGACAAATGCCGCCAAAAGCATTGCGGAAATCATCACCATTCCGGGCATTGTCAACCTGGACTTTGCCGACGTCAACAGCACGCTGAAAGAGGGAGGCGTAGCCATTATGAGCAGTGGATTCGGGGAAGGACCGGGACGGGTAGCGCAGGCGTTTGAGAACGCTTTGAACTCGCCCCTGCTGAACAACAACAACGCCTTTAATTCCAAAAAGATACTGTTCAATATCTATTTCAGTTCCAATCATATCCTGATGATGCCGGAAATGAACGAGGTGAATGATTTCATGGCACGGTTCAACCGCAACATCGAAGTTATCTGGGGAACGGCTATCGACGAATCGCTGGAGGAGAAAATAAAAGTGACGATCCTTGCCACCGGCTTCGGCATCGAAAACATTGCAACGCTTGAAGTGATTGAGGCGCAAAAGAGCTTGACGGAGGAAGAAAAACAGGTCGAAAGGGATTTGTTGTGGCGCTATTACGGCATAAAAGCAGAACAGATCGGGCAGCTGACCAAGCCCAAAGCCTTTGTTTTCAAATCGGTTGAGCAAATGGACGACGACGAAATCATCGAAGCGCTGATTAATCACCCCGCCTACAACCGGAGCGACAGCGTAATGATTGATATTGCCCAAAAGGCGGAAAACAAAAGAAAAGAAGAAGTATAATATAGTTTAACAGTAAAAGAATCGAATGATGAGTTTATTTGACACGGTCAGCAATGACATTAAAACAGCGATGCTTGCCAAAGACAAGATCCGTCTGGAAGCCTTGCGCGGAGTGAAAAAAGAGTTTTTGGAAGCAAAAACCGCAAAAGGAGCCGAAGGCGAGTTATCGGACGATGCCGCCTTGAAAATCCTGCAACGGATGATCAAGCAGCGCAAGGACAGCGCGGCTATTTACGCCGAACAAAACCGTCCCGAACTTGCCGAAAAAGAATTGGCGGAAGTGGCGGCGCTGGAAAATTACCTCCCCAAACAGTTATCGCCCGCAGAACTGGAAGCGGCGATCCGGGAAATCATCACGCAGACGGGCGCTGCCTCTCCCAAAGACATGGGCAAAGTGATGGGCGCGGCAACGAAAGCGCTTGCCGGAAAAACAGAAGGCCGCCTGATCTCGGAAACCGTGAAAAGACTGTTGGCAGAATAGCCCCTCGATGAAGACGGAGAAAGAATTAAAAGAGATCGCCACATTTGTCGCCGACTATGCGGTCTGCCTGTTGGGTTCGGGCGTCCATACTTCGCGGGTCGTACGCAATTCGAAACGCATCGGCGAATCGCTGGACGTAACGATACGCATGACGCCTTTTCACCGGACGCTTATCCTTACCGTTTTCGACAACGGGAATGCCAATGTCTACACGGAAGTGGTGGACATTCCCACCCTGCCCGTCAGTTTCGAATACAATTCCGAACTTAGTTCGTTGAGCTGGAAGGCTTACGACAAACGCTTGCCGCTGACGGCACTGCGGGACGAATACCGTCAGATCACGGCAAAGCCGAAAATGGACCGCCGCTGTGTTTTACTGTTGGTGGGATTGGCGAATGCCGCCTTTTGCCGGTTGTTTGGAGGCGACTGGAGTGCCGTTGGGATTGTGCTGGCCGCGACGCTCATCGGGTTTTTCACCCGCCAGCAATTGCAGCGCAACCAGCTAAACCACTTCATCGTATTTATCGTTTCGGCATTTGTCGCCTCCATGTGCGCCTCCACAGCGCTCCTGTTCGAGACAACAGCAGAAATAGCGATTGCGACCAGCGTATTGTTTTTAATCCCCGGCGTTCCGCTTATCAACGGCGTGATCGACATTGTCGAAGGCCATACCCTGATCGGCGGTTCCCGGCTGATACAGGCGTTTTTGCTGATCGTTTGCATTGCCGTAGGCTTATCTTTTCCCTTATTATTATTTAGAAACAGCTTGCTATGATCGTAACGGATATACTAATGGATGCACTGTTGGCGGCGGTAGCAGGGATCGGGTTCGGCGCCATCTCCTTTCCCCCCAGGCGGGTTTTTCCCTATATTGCTGTTTTGGCGGCGGTGGGTCACGCCCTGCGCTTTTCGCTGATGAATTATTTGCATATAGACATCGCCATCGCCTCTTTCGGCGCCGCCCTGTCCATAGGAACATTGTCTTTGTGGTTCGGAAAGATCAACTACTGTCCGATGACCGTTTTGTACATTCCGGCTTTGTTGCCCATGATTCCGGGGATGTATGCCTATAAAACGGTATTCGCCTTGATCATGTTTATGCAGAACCTGAACGAAGCGGTTTTGGCGGCGGAATACTTACAGGCCTTCCTTTCCAATGCCATTGTGACAATCAGTACGGTGTTTGTGCTGGCGGTAGGCGCTACGATTCCTATATTTGTCTTTCCCAAGCGGGCGTACTCCATGACCCGTCGGTAGGATTTTTAAACAAAAATTTCTCTAAAAACAAAAGCGCTTGCTGCGGCGGACACGCAGGCGGCGCAGCCGCTTTTACTATTTGTGATGCATAGGATTCTACGGCGCATGGAAGCTCTTAGAAAAAACCTGCTCTTGCTTTTTAGTTTAAAAAATTCTCACTACTTTTGCAGAGTTTTATACAAAAAATAACAGTTTTTTTTATTAAGAAACAGAAATCATTTTATAACAATACATTTTAATTAAGAAAGCGTTAGCTTATATTCTTGCTTCTGAAACTTCAACAATTTCAATTCGTACAAGAGTAAGTAAACGCTCACGTAGAGAGCGTGGGCACCACTTATTTGTACGAATGGGTAGTTGAAGACCTCAGAAGCAGATAAAGTTGAGAATCCCGCGCTTCGCCATTTTTAAATCGCTTCTCTTTCGGGACTCAGGAAGCCCAAGACACATCCATGAAACAGATAAAAAAGAGATAATTCTTTCCGGCAAAGGTAAAGGCAACTTTTTATTCATTATTCAAATCATTTTCATCTCTCATGTTTATAGTTAGCTGGGGTTGCCTTTACCGGAACCGGATTTATCCGTTCAAAAGCAAACATTATAGTATTAACAACAATGGTTTTTTCTTCGGAGTAGGCCGCAATTAAAAATTTATTAATTATGAG
>JAIRSN010000011.1 GCA_031255425.1 Dysgonamonadaceae bacterium | reverse complement strand
AGTAACTTCCGGGACGCAATGAACTGGGGCGATTAAAAGACACTGCGTGTCCGGCGCCGGACACGCAGTGTCTTTTAATCGCCCCAGTTCATTGCGTCCCGGAAGTTACTGCTCTGCGTGTATTTCAAATCTTTCAGCATAGAAGAGTTAACAGCAATAGTAAAGTTGTACGACTGGTACGGCCCGACCGGAATGACACTCGCCGACATCGACCAACAATGCATCTGCCGGGAAATGGAACATTGCATGGTCGCAAACTTCTTGTTGTCGAAATCGTAACTGGTATTGAAATTAAAACTCCATCCCTTGGTCGGGGAAATACTTCCCGAAATACCCAGGTTCTGCGTGTTCCGGTAACCATATTCCCGCTTTTCCGGATTAAAATCGCCGTACCCCAAATTCCAGGTGTAGTTGAAATTCAAATTCCATTGTATTTTGGCAGGAAGATAACCATCTTCATCGTATTCGTCGCCCGCCGCTTTTGTTTTCCGCAGGGAAGTCCGGGGCGTGTTTTCGTCGCTGTTCTCCTCCGAACCGGCAGTAGCCTGTTCCGGGGATGCCGTTGAGGGAGCCCCGTTTTCGGAGCCGCCGCTTTCATCCTCTTTGCCGAACAGCTTGTTGTACAACTTTTTGATCTGGTCGTTGTTCAGGGCGTAAGAGAAAGAAGTGCCCGTCGACCGCAAGCGTCCCACACCCTTCCCCGCCTTCCACCGGGGCACATCCACCCGTTTCCCGGTTTCGTCGTAGGTGTACGTATCGAACACACCGTTCAGGTTCAAGGTGTATTTCCCCAACTTCAAACGAACCGAAGCGCTCAGGTCCGACCATTTGAAAGATTCGGCAAGAAAATTATAACTCATATTCAGGCGGAAATTATCGATAAGCGAAATCTTGCGGGTAGAATCGGTTCCGGCAATCGGCACCTTCATTTCCAGATTATTATCCAAGCTGAAATTCAACGCCCCCGTCTTCCCCTTGCCCGGCACTCCCCAAAGGTGGTGGCTGTAAGGAGAATACGTAATCGTGTCCAATTGCCCGGTTTGGTCGTTCAGGTAGACCAGGTTCTTGTAGTAATGGTATTTTTCACTGCTGAAGTCCGGCGCGCCGCTGAAGCTGACGCTGGGAGTAATCACGTGGCGGATAACGGTTTTTTTCGTCCATTCCCCCAGGAAGTTGGAAAACTTGTACATCCCATACAGTTTGGTTTGGGCGCTGACGCTGCCGCTGTAATTGTAGATGCGGTGAAAACCGTAGGTCGTATCCACCGGAACATCCCTGCGCATGCTGTAATCGTACGCCCGCTCGATTTTATTGAAATACCACCGCTCGTTGTACGTCAGGCTCGGCGTGACGGTGATGTTTTTGAACAGGTTGAAAGTAGCGCTGACCGGAATTTCGTGCTTAACGCCGTTTCGCCAGTCTTTCACCACGTTTTTTTGGAAAAAGTCGTATTCCTTTACATTCGTGATGCTGTTGGCAACGAGTCCGGAATACCGGATCATAATCTTTTCGTACCATTTGGGCGCGCCGACCGGCTCTTTCTTTTTAAAAGGATACACATCGCGCATGGAAACCGTAAGGTTGGGCAAGGTCACACTCAGGGTCGTGTCTTTGGAAATCTGGTTGACGGAGGCATTCATATTAAAGGAAAACGGGCTGTTGGGCGGCCGGTAGCTGTAATTGACGCTGGACGACTTGGTGTTTTGGGTGTATTGGTTGGAATACAAACTGTTCAGTTCGTTCCGGTCGTAGGAGCTGGTGGCAAGGTTGACGCTCGCCGAAAGCGTGCTGAACGGGTTGGCTTTCGTATCCTGCGCATGGTTCCATGTCAGCTTGAAGTCCTTCGACTTACTGTAATCCGCGTCGCCTTTGTTTCCCAGAACGGTGACTAAGTACGAGGCGTTCAATCCGCCCGAAAACTTGTATCTTTTCCGGTAGTTCGACCGGGCGTTGACACCAAAAGAGAGGTTCGTATGAATTTCGCCGGTCAGGGCGAGATCGACATAGTCGTTGAACGCAAAGTAGTATCCGCCATCGCGTAAGGAAAAGCCGCGCCGCATTTCGTCGCCGTAGGTCGGCATGATGACTCCGGAAGAATAGTCGCTGGTGAAAGGGAAAAAGCCGAACGGAATCGCAACCGGCAGGGGAACGTCTTCGATAACCAGGTAGGCAGGCCCGGTGACGATGGTCTTGCCCGGCCGCACTTTCGCCTTGGTCAACTGGAGGTAGAAATGCGGATGCTCGTGGTCGTCGCAGGTCGTGTACCTGCCGTTCCGCATAAAGAGATCGTCGTTGGGCATCTTTTTGGTCTCGAAAGCTGTGACATATCCCTCGCCCTGCTGGGTGATGACGTCCGTAATAAACATCTTTTTCGTCTTGAAATTATACCGGGCTTTCTTCATCTCGTACTCCGTTTCGCCCTCCTTGAAGACGGGATAGCCAAACTCATTCCCCAGCGAATCCAGTCCGAAAGTAGATAAAAGCGTTTTGCTGTCGGCGTCGACTTCGATGTATTCGCCCTGCAAATCCAGGTTTTTATATTGAACGGCGCTTTCGCCATACATATAAATCAGGTTGTGCCCCCGGATGACCATCACCATCGAGTCTTTGGCGGCATATTGAATCGGGGCGTCGATGGCATTGGGGTTTGCGGGAATCGAATCGGAGGAAACAGCCGTCGAATCCGTTTCCGCTTTTATTTCCGGCGGAATCGAATCCGGGGGCGTATAGTCTTGCGCCCAGGCTTTTTGTCCCATGAAAAACGTCGACAAAACAAGCACAATCAGGAAAGAATAAACCTTCTCTATCATCTATCCTAAGAATAATTTCACCATTTCTTCGAAACGGGAGGCGGAACCGTCCCCGTGTTTCGAAAGTTGTTTTTCTATTTGTTTGATCGTCTTCACCCGGCCGGGTTTGGATTTGGAAAAGAATTTATCGGAAAAGCAGACCAGCTTTTCCTCCAATGTTTCCGGCAACATATCTTGGGGCGGGATGGGGATCTTTTTCCGCAGGATCCACTCCCTTGTCAGCCCCATGCCCGTGTGCCGTTCGCAGACCAGCGCATGTTTCTCGAAGCCCTCCTTCCGCATGATTTCGGCGCCCAGATAGCCGTGGCAAATGTAGGGATACTCCCCGAAACACCGGATCTTGGGCGCATCTGTCAGGACGACACCGATGTCGTGCACCAGCGCCGCCTCGTAGACAAAACGCTCATCGAGCGCCCATTCGGGGTGCATCAGCGCTATCTCCTTCGCTCTCTCGGCGACCGACAGGCTGTGGGTGAGCAATATATTGTATAAATCACTCCCCTCCGTATAATACTTCTTGATAATGTCTAATGGTTTCATCTGATTACTAAAAGAACACAAAGGTAAAAATAATATCAGATTATTTATAACCGGGGGCGGCGGACACGCAGTGTCTTTTATATTTTTAAGGGGCAGGGTGTATCTGTTGGGGGCGGAGGCAGGGGTCAGCGCAATGCCAAAAAAAACACCCGCAGCAATGCCACGGGCGCCTCTTTTCAATCTGCTGAAAGACTTATTGATACACCCTTACGTAGTCGATAATAAATTCCTGCGGGAGTTGCGAGAGATCAACGCCGTTTTTGCCGCCCCAGCCCCCACCGAAGGCAGCATTGAGGATCAGGTAAAACGGTT
>JAIRSN010000119.1 GCA_031255425.1 Dysgonamonadaceae bacterium | reverse complement strand
ATCACCAGCAGCATCAGCGCTGCTATTCCGAATTTAATGTTTTTCATATATATATAATTATTAGTTGTTAGCCGTAAAGCAAAATTAGATTTTAAGGACTTATTTAGCTTTCTGTTAGAGGTAATTAAAGACGACAGTTTCTCTGAAAAGAAACCATCGTCTTTCGCAAGAGGTTGGTACGAATCTTATTTATCTAATCTATAAACCTTCTTTGTAGCTACCGTACCGTCCTCATAAGTTGTTTTTGCAATAACCAAACCTTTCGCTTGTGCGGCAACCGGTTGTCCGACTACGTTAAAATAGTCGACGGATTTTACCGCTTTGTTCGATTCAACGGTTGGAATACCGGTTCCGGCTTGTTCGCGGGAAACGGCGTAGAAGTTGAGTCCGCTGGCTCTGGAATACAAATAGATAGTCGTAGCCTCGCCCTCATAATTGATTTCGTGTTTTTCAAGAGAAGCACCTCCTACGGTCGGTTCGTTGATAATTTGAGTACCGTTGGAAACGATCATTTGCCTCTCTTGCGAACTGCTGGAAGACATTGCGTACACCGTAATTTTGGCATTTCCCGATACAGGGAAAGACAAATACCGTTTTGTAGGAAGTACATCCGATGCACCGTCTTCAAATCCGCCACCGCCTGTTTTCAGACGTTTGGTGAAAGAAAAGTCATCAATTTTTTTCGAATTTCCTTCAATAGTAACGCTCGCTCCGTCGATTGCTACAACGGTTAAACCATCAAAAACACGTGTCTCGGTAAATTCCCCGTTTTCGAAATCGGAGACATTCCACATCGTTGTTGTCGTTTGTGCATTTGCACCACACACTGCTAAAAGCGCAATAACTGAAATAAGTAACTGTTTTTTCATGATGAATTTGTTTTTTAATTGTTTAATAAATTACAACGGCAAATGTAATGTGAAAAAACAAAAACAACGGATGACAAATTTCCCAAATGCAATGGACAAATATACCAGGCGGAAAAAAACGTTTATTCTTTCAAATCGCCCAGGCGCCCGATCTCTCCCGGATCGAACGGAGTTGCCTGATAAACATAGTAGTTAAGCCAGTTTTTGAATAGCAGGTGTGCATGAGCGCGCCATTGCACAGTGATTCCTTTTTCGGGATTGTTTTCGATGTAGTAATTAGATGGGATTTCGATGGGAAGCCCTTTGTTCAAATCGCGCCGGTATTCGTTGTGTAAGGCTTCCGGCGCATATTCCGAATGTCCGGTGATGAATATTTCGCGGCCGTGCCTTGCCGAAACGATATGCACGCCGGCTTCTTCCGATTCGGAAATCAGGGTCAACGCCGGCTTTTTCAGCAGGTCGTCCTTCCGTATTTCCGTGTGCCGGCTGTGCGGAACATAAAACGCATCGTCGAACCCCCGCGTCAGGGCGGTGCCGGCACCGTTGACCGTGTGTTTGAACACGCCGAACATCTTCTTCTCCAACGGATATTTCGGTATGCCGTGAAAATGGAACAGCCCGGCTTGCGCTGCCCAACAGATGTACAGCGTGGAGGTGACATGTTTTGCCGCCCAGTCGAAAATATTCCGCAACTCCGCCCAGTAGGTAACTTCGTGAAACGCCAGCAGTTCCACCGGCGCTCCGGTGATAATCATCCCGTCGTAGTAGTCTTTGCTTATGTCCTCGAAGGTCTTGTAGAAAGCCGCCAGATGTTCCGGCGGAGTGTTTTTGCTCCGGTGGTCTTTCATCTTGACGAAATCCACCTCTACCTGCAACGGACTGTTGGACAGCAATCGAACAAAGTCCGTCTCCGTATTGATTTTGAGGGGCATCAGGTTTAACAGCGCTACTTTCAGCGGGCGAATATCCTGCCGGGCGGCACGCAAGGCGTCCATCACAAAGATATTCTCCTGTTTGAGTAATTCTACGGCGGGTAAATCGGGAGGTATATTTAACGGCATTTTGTCAGGATTATCGTTTCGTTATCTCGGATTTTTTGTTTGATTTTGCAAAGGTAATCGAAATAATCGAAATAACCGGAACAATCGGAAAGAGAGAAAGCGGGGCGGATCCGGCGCAGAAAGGTGCCGGGAAGCGGCGTTGCCGGCGTATAAGCACAAAAAAAGGGTACTCTTTTGCGAGTACCCTCTCTTCATTTTCAGGCTATTACATCATTCCGCCCATTCCGCCGCCCATCGGAGGCATGGCAGGTGCGGGATTTTCTTCTTTCTTGTCGGTGATCACACATTCGGTGGTCAGCAACATTCCGGCGATGGAGGCTGCATTTTCCAAAGCGACACGGGTCACTTTCGTCGGGTCGATGACTCCGGCGGCATACAGTTTTTCATACACGCCGGTACGGGCATTGTAACCGAAGTCCTCTTTGCCTTCCCTCACTTTCTGAACAACGACGGCGCCTTCTTTTCCGGCATTTTCGACAATCTGGCGAAGCGGCTCTTCGATGGCGCGTTTCACGATTTCGATACCGGTTGTTTCGTCTTCATTTTCCCCTTTCAGGCCTTCCAAAGCAGGAATCGCACGGATGTAAGCGATGCCGCCGCCCGGAACGGTGCCTTCTTCGATGGCGGCACGGGTAGCGCTCAGCGCATCGTCTACGCGGTCTTTCTTTTCCTTCATCTCCACTTCCGAAGGAGCGCCGACGTAAAGAACGGCAACACCGCCCGCCAGTTTTGCCAGGCGTTCCTGCAATTTCTCGCGGTCGTAATCGGAAGTCGTGTTTTCGATTTGCATCTTGATCTGCGAAACGCGGGCGGCGATCAGGCTCTTTTCGCCGGCGCCGTTCACAACGACCGTATTGTCTTTTCCCACCGTCACTTTTTCGGCGGTTCCCAGCATGTCGATGGTGGTGCTTTCCAGTTTCAGGCCTTTTTCTTCGGATACAACCACGCCTCCCGTCAGGACGGCAATGTCTTCCAACATTTCTTTCCGGCGGTCGCCGAATCCCGGCGCTTTGACGGCACAGATCTTCAACGATCCGCGCAAACGGTTGACAACCAATGTCGCCAGCGCTTCCGACTCAATGTCTTCGGCGATGATCAACATCGGGCGCCCCGTTTGAACCGTTTGTTCGAGGATGGGCAGGATGTCTTTCAGGACGGATATTTTTTTATCATATATAAGGATGTACGGATTCTCCAGGTCGGCTTCCATTTTCTCCGTATTGGTCACAAAATAAGCGGAAATGTAGCCGCGGTCGAACTGCATCCCTTCCACTACATCGACGTAGGTTTCGATGCCTTTCGATTCTTCGACGGTGATAACGCCTTCTTTTTTCACCTTTTTCATGGCTTCGGCGATTAAAGCGCCGATGGTTTCGTCGCCGTTTGCGGAGATTTTCGCTACGTTTTCGATTTTACCGAAGTCGTCGCCGACTTCCTGCGACTGTTTTTTCAACGATTCGACCACTTTGACGACTGCCTTGTCGATGCCGCGTTTCAAATCCATCGGATTGGCGCCGGCTGCCACATTTTTCATTCCGACACTGATAACAGACTGTGCCAAAACGGTTGCAGTGGTGGTACCGTCGCCGGCATCGTCGTTGGTTTTCGACGCAACTTCTTTCACCAACTGCGCGCCCATATTTTGGAAAGGATCCGTCAGTTCAACCTCTTTGGCTACCGTGACGCCGTCCTTTGTGATTTGCGGAGCGCCGAATTTCTTGTCGATAATCACGTTGCGTCCCTTCGGACCTAAAGTCACCTTCACTGCGTTTGCCAATTCGTCGACCCCTTTTTTCAGCAGGTCGCGCGCATCAATATCAAATTTAATTTCTTTTGCCATAGTGTTTTTTAATTTAATGTGCCGGGAGAAATGTTCCCCGGTTCACAATGTTTTACTGCTTCTTTAATTGTTATTTTTCTTTTTTTCGTTGTATCACGATGCGTTTCCGCGCCGTGGTTTTCCGTTTTAGATAATCGCCAATACGTCTGATTGACGCATGATTAGATACTGTTCCCCTTCTAACTCGATTTCGGTGCCGGCATATTTACCGTAAAGCACTTTGTCGCCTGCTTTCAGGATCATTTGCTCGTCTTTCGTGCCGTTACCGACGGCGATTACGTCGCCTTTCAGCGGCTTTTCCTTGGCGGAATCGGGGATGATGATTCCTCCTACTGTCTTTTCTTCGGCGGCTGCCGGTTTTACCAGCACCCTGTCTGCTAATGGTTTAATGTTCATAATTAAAAAATTTATTTGTTATTTTTATTTGTATAATTTTTCGTTTCTGTTGTAGCGAAAATTATGCCGGAAAAAAATCTGACAAAATGACAAAAGACGTCCTCAAAATCGAATCGCCTTTACCAAATCGCCGACCGGAACCGTTTCCTGTTCGCCGGTGACGAGATTTTTCACCCGCGCGGTATCCGTTTGCCTGTCAGCGGCTTCAATCTTTACCAGGTAGGGGATTTGATGGTCTTTGGCGTAAGCCATCTGCTTGTTGAATTTGTCGCTGTCCGGGTAAATTTCGGCGCTGATTCCGGCGTTTCTCAATTCCGCCAGGAGGGGAAGGATGTAGTCCGCTTCCTTTTCTCCGAAATTGATAAACAGTACGTTAGTGCGGCGGGCGGCGGCTTCCGGATAGAGGTTCAGTTGATTCAGGACGTCGAAAATACGGTCGGCGCCGAACGAAATGCCGACCCCGGACACTTCCGGCATTCCGAAAATGCCTGTCAAATTATCATAACGTCCGCCGCCGGTGAGGCTCCCGATGGCGACATCCGCCGCCTGGACTTCGAAAATCGCCCCCGTGTAATAGTTCAGTCCGCGGGCGAGCGTCAGGTCCAATTCCAAGGGATTGGTTATCTTCACGTTGGCAATCTTTTGCAGGACGGTTTCGATTTCTTCGACCCCCTTTGTCCCGCAGGCGGAAACGCTGAAAAGGCTTCGTAACCGGTTGATTTTGTCGCGGTTGCTCCCCGGCAGGCGGATGAATTCGAAGAGCTTGCGGACGGCGTCCGCGGGGATGCCTTTTTGGAGCAGTTCTTCCTGCACTTTTTCCGCGCCGATCTTGTCCAATTTGTCGATAGCGACGGTTATATCGGTCAGGTGGGCGGCGGCGCCAATGGTTTCGGCGATGCCGGTGAGTATTTTGCGGTTGTTAATTTTGATGCGCACGGCAATCCCGAACCGCCGGTAAACCTCGTCGGCTATCTGGATCAGTTCCACCTCGTTGAGCAGCGAATCCGAACCGACGACGTCGGCGTCGCACTGGAAAAATTCGCGGTACCGCCCCTTCTGCGGACGGTCGGCGCGCCAGACGGGTTGTATCTGGAAGCGTTTGAAGGGGAAGGTGATTTCGTTGCGGTGCATGGCGACGAAGCGGGCGAAGGGAACGGTGAGGTCGTAGCGGAGTCCCTTTTCGCAGATTTTTCCCGCCAGCCGTGCGGGGTTGCCGCCGGACCATTCGTCCGGGTTTACGGCGCTGAGGAAGTCGCCGGAATTGAGTATCTTAAAGAGCAATTTGTCGCCTTCGTCGCCGTATTTTCCCGTGAGAGTCGACAGGTTTTCCATGGCGGGCGTTTCGATCTGTTTGTATCCATAGAGATGGAAAACGGCGCGAATGGTATCAAATATATAGTTGCGCTTCGTCATTTCGGCGGGCGAAAAATCGCGCGTGCCTTTGGGTATGGAGGGTTTTTGCATGTTTTTGCGTTTTTTGTCTTTTTGTATTGAATTTTCCGGCAAAGTTATCTTTTTTAGTTGGAAAGGGCAAACCTGCCGGGCGATGTCCCGGCGACGGTTGCGCATCCGTACGCGCGCTGCGGAAAGGCGGAAAAATCCCTTTCGAAGCACACGCAAATACTTGGATCAGGGGATGATGGCGCTTTCGATTTCCGACCACGGACCTTTTTCGCCCCGCGTGTTTACCCATCGAAAGGCAAAATAGATGGCTTTGCCCCGGCGGTCGTTTTCGAACACCAGCGTGATCGGGCTTCTTGTGTCGGTTTGCCGGTGAATCAACTCCTCCCATCGGATGGGGGGCGCATCGGCAAGCACCCAGGCTATTTCGGCGCCGTGTTGACCGACCGGTTTTTTCCTTCTGTTCCAGCCGTTTCTGTCGTAGAATTGGAAGGTGACACGACCAATGATAGAGGTATCGAGTTCTACGTCGGGCGATTTTTCGGCAATGGGCGACGGCGTGCGGCTGCTTTTATAGACCGGCAATCCCAAGTTGTCGCGGTCGGCGTTAGTCAGCAAGTGATTGTGCGTCAGGTATTCCCGTATGGATTGCCTCAAGGTGGCTTCGAGCATCTTCGCTGCCTCATTTTTTTCACGTACAATGGCTTTTGTGCGCGTCTCAGGTGCTTCGGCTACCGTGTATTTTGCTTTATAATCATCGGTTAAGGCGACTAATTGTTGATAAACGGGGTAGGGAAATTCTACCCGTTCGACGATTTTAGCCAACGTAACGATAAAGTTGTTTGCCCATAAATAAAAGTCTACTCCTTTGTGCGGAATGTAATCTGTTTGACTCATACATTTAAAAATTTAATTTGTTTAAAATACTGTACATTTAAAAGAAAAAAATAGAAATAAAAA
>JAIRSN010000185.1 GCA_031255425.1 Dysgonamonadaceae bacterium | reverse complement strand
GTCGACCGGTCCTCCGGAAGGTTGCAGGCAAAAAGATAGATCAGCCGGTTAGCGTTATTGCTTTCGCACACATATTTGAAGATAAAACGGCTGGGCAAGTCCGGCGAACCGCCGTTTTGAAGCAACGTCTCCAGCACGCCCTCCTCCAACGTTTCCTTAAACCGCAGATGCCTTTCAAAAGGATAATCCAACAGCGGCGGTTCCTCCGCGGAAAACGTTCTCGCCTTCAAAAACAGCATCCCCTTGTGGAGCAAAACAATCCGGATGACAGGATGCAAGTGTTTCCCCTCCAACGCATCCCGCATGCTCAGCGCAACCTTGCCGTACACCTTCCCGGTCGCGTCCACTACGGGGAGCCATTCCTCGTTCCTTATCCGGTTTTTCGGCAAATACGGCCGGATCAGGAGACAGGTAAGGTACAGCGCAACCAGCGAAAGCAACAGCAACGAAAAACGGTAACCGGCAAAAAGGAATGCAATCGCCGCCAGTATTCCCGTTATCGAAATCAGCAGAGGAATGTTTATTTTTCGAGGTTTCATGTTTTCTTCTTCCAAGTATTTCAATAACAGATTTATAAGCAGGTTTGTTTTCCGGTTCGATTTTATTTATGGACAATGAAATCAATTGAATGATACGACGAGCGCACCAGCGGGCCGCTTTCGACGTATTTGAACTGCAAAGACAGCGCAGTTTTTTTGTACGCATCAAACACCTCCGGATGGATATACGCGGCAACCGGGATGTTTTTCTTCGACGGCTGCAAGTATTGCCCGATGGAAAGCAAGCGGCAACCGGCGGCGCGCAAGTCCTGCATCGTCCGGACGACCTCTTCCGGGGTTTCCCCCAGTCCCAACATCAGCCCGGACTTGGCGGGAATATTCGATTCGGAAATATGTTTCAGAACATCCAGGCTTGTATCGTATTTTGCCACGCTCCGCACCGCGGGAGTCAACCGCCTCACGGTTTCGATGTTGTGGGAAATAATATCCGGCTGCGCTTCCATCACCCGGTCCAGCAAGGCGTGATTGCCCCGGAAATCGGGAATCAGCGTTTCGATGGTCATCCCCGGATTCTGCTTTTTAACCGCCCGGATTGTTTCCGCCCAATGCGAAGCGCCGGAATCCGGCAGATCGTCCCGGTCGACCGAAGTCAGTACGGCATGTTTCAGCCCCAGCAGCCGGACGGATTCGGCAATTTTGTGCGGCTCCTCCGGGTCTAAAGGCAACGGTTTCCCGGTTTTCGTGTTGCAGAACTTGCACGAACGGGTGCAAATATCGCCCGCAATCATAAACGTCGCGGTTTTCCGGTTCCAACACTCGCCCAGATTGGGACAGCGGCCGCTCTCGCAAATCGTGTGCAGGCAATGTTTCTTCACGATCCTGCCGGTGGCGGAGAAATCGTCGTTATTTCCCAAGCTGACGCGCAGCCATTCCGGTTTTCCGATTCTTTCAGTTGCCACTTGCCGGTAGTTGTTTATCTAAAAAATGAAGGATGCGCGTATAGAGGTGGTTCCGCGTTTTCGTATCCGGCAAGCTGTGGTTTTTATTCGAATAAATCTGCATTTCAAAATTCTTGCCTGCCTCGACCAACGCCTCCGAGTAATAAAGCGCGTTCTGGTAATGCACATTGTCGTCCGCCGTTCCGTGTACCAACAGCAGATTCCCCTGCAACCGGCCTGCCATTTTAAGCGGCGAACATAAATCGTAATTAGCGAAATTTTCCTGGGGCGTACGCATAAACCGTTCGGTATAAACCGAGTCGTAAAACCGCCAGTCGACGAGGGGCGCAATGGCAATCCCCGCATGGAAAATACCGTTTCCGCGGCTCATGCTCATCAACGTGATAAACCCGCCGTAACTCCAACCCCAGATGGCGATCCGGTTTTTATCCACGAAAGGTTGTTGGGACAAGTACTTTGCGGCAGCAATCTGGTCGTCCGACTCCAACAATCCCAGCCGGAGGTAGGTGCATTTCCGGAACGCCTCGCCCCGGGCGCCGGTGCCTCTGCCGTCGACGGAAACCACCACATATCCTTTTTCCGCCAAATAATAATACCAGTCCAAGTTGTATTTGTCCAGCACTTCCTGCGAGTCGGGACCGCTGTATTGGATCAAAACCGCCGGATATGGTTTGTTTTCATTGAAAGAAGAAGGCTTAATCATCCAGCCGTTCAGCACCTCCCCCGTTTCGTTGGAGAAGGTGAAAAACGTTTTCTGCGAAAAACGAACCGCCGCCAAGCGCGCCCGGAGCGCCGAATTATCGGTCAAAACCGCCAACTCTTTTCCTTTTTCATCGTGAACGGAAACAAAAAGAGGGGTCTCTGTGTTCGAGAAGGAATTGACAAAATACCGGAAGCCCGGGCTGAAAGCCGCCTGATTGGTTCCGGTCCGGGTGGACAGCTTCGTTTTGTTCCCCTTCGCGTCTACCTTGTAGACCGAGCGGCGCAAAGGGCTTTCCTCCGCCGATTGGTAATAAACGGTTTTCGTGCCGGGATCGAAGCCATACAGCCGGGTCACATCCCAATCCCCGGAGGTCACCTGCTTTTCCAATACCCCCGTCATCGAATAAAGGTAGATATGCGCGAAACCGTCCCTTTCGCTCACGCAGGCAAAATGGGTGGGGGAGAAAGCGATGGAGAGCATCCGGTGCGAATCGATGTAATACTCGCTTTCGTCGTGGAAAACAAGTTTGGAAACCGTTGATTTCGGATTTGCAAAATACATATTAAAATGATTCTGATGGCGGTTGAGGGTCATTACCGCCAACTGGTCGGGGTTTTCCGTAAACCGGATGCAGGGGATATAGCCGTCTTCGTCCAAGGGGATATTCATTTGTTTGGTGTCTTTTGTTTCGATATTGAAAACAAAGCAAGCCATCTTCGAATTGTTTTGTCCCGCCTTGGGGTATTTGTAGGAACAGGCGCCGGGGTACAGGCTTCCGTCGAAGACCTGAAAAGTAAAGGCGGGCACCTCCGTTTCGTCCGATTTGAGAAAGGCGAGGAAGCGGCTGTCCGCCGACCACGACATCAGGTTGGTCTGCATAAATTCTTCTTCATACACCCAGTCGGCGATGCCGTTTAAGATTCGTCCCGGCGCTCCGTCTTTGGTAACCGGGGATTCCGTATCGTAATCCAGCTTTTTCAACCAGATATTACGGTCCCGGACAAATGCCACCATCCGTCCGTCGGGCGAAAAAGTCGGGACCATCACCTTGCCATCCGTATCGGAAAGTGGCTTCAGGAAATTGCGCCGCACGTCGTAATCATACACTTTCGCCTGCCACGAACGGCGGTAAACCGGTTCTTTTTCGTTCCAGACCAAAATCCGGTAGCCCCGGCTGTCTACCGCATAACCGTCGATACGCTCCAAACGGGTCTCCCGGACTTTGTCTACGTGGAAAAGCGTGTCGGTCAGCCGCCCGGTTTTGTACGCATATTTCAAGATGGCTTTCCCGTCGGCGCTCAGCGTGGTATAATGTTCGCCGTCTGCCGTTTGCTGCATCTCGGAAAGCGCTTCGGAGGCGTATTTTTTTTCAACAATATCTTTTAATAAAAGGGGTTGATTTCCGGTTTGGGATTGAATACTGAAAGAGAAAAGAAGGAAGAATAAAGGGATTTTGACTTTTTTCATACGTAACACTTTTTTTTCGGATAACAAACTTACTCTTTTTCTCCGGAATTGCCAAAATATCAAATAATAGTTTTACTTTTGTGCCGGATCAGATTATTAACTATTAAAAACTTAACGGTCATTCAAACCTGAATAATTATGGAAACACTGCTTCGCCATCTCTGGAAACACAAACTGTATGCACCGGACGCCTTTCAAACAACCGGTGGAATGAACCTGGAAATTATCAATCCGGGAACCGGCAATATGCACGCCGGACCGGACTTCTTTAATGCCGGAATCAAGCTGGACGGCAAACGCTGGGCGGGAAACGTCGCCATTCACACCCGCTCTTCGGATTGGTATAAACACCGGCACGACCGGAACAAAGACTACAACCCGGTGATTCTGCTCGTGGTGGAAACGGTGGACGAAAAAGACATCAGGGATGCATCCGGGCGGTCGATTCCCCAATGGGTATTGAAAATCCCGGACCACATCAGGGAAACCCACGCTTACCTGCTCCGGAAAGACATTGCCACTCCCTGCCTGAGCCGGATAAACGAAATCCCGGAAATCTATCTGAGCGACTGGAAAACCGCCCTGCTGACCGAACGCCTGGAACGGAAAACCGACGCCATCGCGCAGTTGCTGAAGGATTCCCGGGACGATTGGAACGAAGTGTTTTACCTCACGCTGGCGCGCCATTTCGGTTTTGGCGTCCACAACGAAGCGTTCGAAAGGCTGGCGCGGAGTCTTCCCTTGAAATATATCCTCAAACACAGCAGTTCGGAAGCGCAGGTCGAGGCATTGTTCCTGGGCCAGGCGGGACTGTTGGAAACCGAAACAATAACGGACAACTATTACCGGTTCCTGCAACGGGAATACCGGTTTCTCCGCCGGAAATACCGGTTGCAACCGCTGGAGAACCCTGTTTTCAACAACCTGCGGATGCGTCCCTGCAACGTTCCCCACATCAAGATTGTGCAATTGGCCGGTTTTGCGAGAAAGAAACAGGGTCTTTTTTCCCAGGTTCTGGACATAAAAAACCTGAAAGACTACCCGTCCCTGTTCTTTTCCGGTGTCAACGAGTATTGGGAAAGCCATTATCATTTTGAAAAAGAATCCGCCGCGAAGAAAAAGGGGCTGGGCTTGTCCGCGATAAACATCCTGTTGATCAACGTAGTCGTCCCCATCCTGTTTGCATACGGCAAAAAGAAAGAGCAGGCATTCTTCACCGGGAGGGCGTTTGAATTGTTGGAATCCCTGAAGCCGGAGAGCAATTACCTTGTCAATCCCTTTGCAAGAGCCGGGCTGACCCTTTCGAATGCCGGCGACAGCCAGGCGCTGATTCAGTTGAGGAA
>JAIRSN010000089.1 GCA_031255425.1 Dysgonamonadaceae bacterium | reverse complement strand
CGGCAATATACCACTCTTTGTTGTTCGGCAGCCGGGGTAGCTCAAAGCGTAAACCATCCCAGTACATATTCATGGCAACGTATATGCAGTCGTCTTTGAGCATTCCGTTTTTTGCATGGCTCCCATCCAGTACGAAAACAAATACCCTGGAATCTTCCGACCAGTCGGCGTTCCAAGCCTGTATTCCGTGAAATGAAATATCAGGCAATCCGGATGATGTATAATCGCGGTTGCTGAAATGCCATTTATTCCTCAACACGGGATGTTCTTTTCTGAAATGGATGATTTGCTTGGCAAAGCGATAAATGCCGGCGTTCTTTTCCATTAAATCCCAATCGAGCCAATTCAACTCCGTGTCGTGGCAGTAGGCGTTATTGTTTCCGTACTGGGTACGTCCCATTTCGTCGCCCATCAAAATCATCGGAACGCCTTGGCTCAGCATCAGAATGGTCAGCGCATTTTTTATTTGCTTGCGACGCAAATTGTTGACGCCGAGGTCATCGGTTTCTCCTTCGTTGCCGCAATTCCAGCTGTAATTATCGTTATTGCCGTCTCGGTTATCTTCGCCGTTCGCCTCGTTGTGCTTTGTGTTGTAGGCAAACAGGTCGTAGAGCGTAAAGCCATCATGACAAGTAATAAAATTAACTCCTCCTGTAGCGCCTCTGGTGCGGTAAAGGTCGGGAGAGCCTTGCATTCGTTGGGACAAGTCGCCGACAATGCCGGTATCTCCTTTCAGAAATCGCCTGACGGTGTCGCGGTATTTTCCGTTCCATTCCGCCCAGCGGCCGTAGTAAGGGAAAGAGCCTACCTGGTATAACCCGCCTGCATCCCATGCTTCGGCAATCAACTTACATTTAGCCAGTACAGGGTCGTAGGCAAGAGATTCAAGAAGCGGCGGATTGCTCAAAGGACTTCCGTCTTGCGCCCGTCCCAAAATGGCGGCTAAGTCGAATCTGAATCCGTCTATATGATATTCGGCAGCCCAGTAACGCAGGCAGTCCAACACCATGTTCCGCACAATCGGATTGTTGCAGTTCAAGGTATTTCCCGTTCCGGAAAAATTGTAATAATAACCTTCCGGGGTAAGCATGTAGTAGGTTTTATTGTCGATGCCTTTGAAAGAGATGGTCGGTCCCCTGTGGTCTCCTTCTGCGGTATGGTTAAACACGACGTCTAATATTACCTCAATGCCATGCTTGTGCAACTCTTTAATAAGGGTTTTGAGCTCGTCAACCTGCATACCGTATTTACCCGTTGCAGCGTATCCCGATTTCGGCGCAAAGAAATTAAGCGTGCTGTAACCCCAGTAATTAACCAAGAGTTCCCCTGTATAAGGATTTCGCTTGCTATGTTCGTACTCGTCAAATTCGTAGATGGGCATTAGCTCAATGCAGTTGATGCCCAGCTCAAGCAGATAAGGTATTTTTTCACGGATACCGGCAAAAGTTCCCTTGTATTTTACTTTCGATGAAGGATGATTGGTAAAACTCCTTACGTGCATTTCGTAAATAATTAAATCCTCAATCGGCGTTTCGAGCGGTTTGTCGCCTTCCCAGTCGAAATCCTCAAACACCAAGCGGGAACGGAAGGGATAGCATTTTTCCCAATCGGGCGGCGCCAGCCAGACGTCTCTTCCGCCCGTCGCTTTTGCGTAAGGGTCGGATAAAATCTTTGTCGTGTCGAAGCGATGCCCGGCAGCAGGGTCGAAAGGTCCGTCCATGCGGTAACCGTATTCCAGATTTTCAACATCGATGTCGAAAACAATCATGGAGTAAACATTCCCTATCACAAATTCTTTGGGGAAGGGTATTTCTATAAAAGGTGATTCTGCGTTTTTACGGAATAAAACCAAGGTACACGAAGTCGCCGAGCTGGAGTAAATAGAAAAATTGACTCCGTTTGGAACCATTGTTGCGCCAAAAGGCAAGACATGACCACAACGGTATTTTATTCCGTTCAACTCGTGGGTAGGATAGTAGTCTATTCTCGAATCAAACTCTTTCATTGCTGAAATAATTTTTGAGTGCAACATCCACCGAATCGGCTATTTCAAAAAAGTTGATAAATCCGGTCATGGACATGACGTCCTTTATTTCGTCCAATAATCCGACCAAAACCACTTTCCCGTTTTTTGACTTTATCTGCCTGTAAATCATCAACAGCACTCTCAATCCTGCGCTTGATACAAAATCGACGTCCGAGAAATCAAGTAAGACATGGTCGGTGGAGGATATTCTGTCCATAATTTGGGTCGAAAATTCTCCCGAAGTTTTGCTGTCAATGCTTCCTTTTACCGCTATTGTCGCAATATTGTCTTGAATATTAATTTTTACTTCCATTTTTGTTTTATTTGTCCAACCATGTTGCGGGCGAAATTTTTACTTTTACTCTGATTTGTCTGTCTGTTTGAGGCAATTGCACCGTTAACTTTTTTGCGTCGAAATTACCGTATGGCTCGTCGTCAATAAAACACTCTTCGATAAAAATGCTATCCTGCGGCAATATGTCGGGAGAAACCCGCAAAATATTATCTTTAAATCCGTTAGGATAGGGTTTAAAGTACAGGAAGAGCGGTTGCTTGTGAATCAAAAGATTTACGTAAGTGGCCGACAGGAAACATAACTCCATGCTGTGGTAACCGCTCATCGAATGGCTGCCTTTGAGCCGTTCGTTTCCCAAAAGATAGGGAAGTCCGTTCGCCAAGGTATTGAAGTAAATGCCGCCATCGTCGTTGTCGAGGAAAAAAGCATTGTAGAAAGCGGCCACTTCGCGGGCGTATTTGTTGTATTCATCGTCTTTTAACACCCCGTACAGTATCATGTAAGCCAGTATAGCCTGCTCTTGCTGCCACCAGGCTTTTCTGTCGTGCCACACAAATTCATGATTTTTCCCGTTGGGCTTTTTGATGCGTTCCACTACGTCGTACCATCCTCCACGCTGACGGTCGCATCCCACCTGCGGCATGATTTCTGCAATTTTTCGGGCAAAATCAAGATATTCCTGTTTGGGTGATAAAGAGTACATGCGCATTAAGTTCCATGCAATTTTCAGGTTATGCCCTACTACCGCCCTGTTTTGTTGCCATCCCCAGCTCTGGTCTTTGCTCCAGTCTTCAAAGAATTTTTCTTGAACGAAAGGGCTGTTTTCGTAATCGGGGAAATACCGGGTGATGGTATCGAACGTATATTCCAGAAATTTTGCATGTGCGCTGTCGCCTGTTGCCAGGTACAAATTAATAAGGTAAGCCGGAGCATGGTCGCCTACCGAATTCCAGTTTTTGCGCGCTCTGTTATGTCCCAGCGACTCCGCCCGCGGATTCAGTCCTACCGGGTCTATATGGGAAAAATATCCATCTTTCTCATTGTCCTTGAAAAATCGTTCAAAAAGCGAAAGCGTTTTATCAATGTCCGCCATAATATTGGGGTCGCCCGTAATTCTCATGGTTTGAGTGGGGCCTGCCAGTGCGTAAATCTGTTCGTACATGGGGATGGAATCGTAATCATCTCCAAATTCGGAGGAAAGCAACTTGGTTTCTTTTTCGCCTTGAACTTTTACGCCATGATACCAATATACAATGTCTTCGTCTGTATCGAAAAAGCGCATGTGGTCGCGGAGGTATTGAGTTCCTTTTTCCGCCCCTTCCAAATATTCGTCTTTTCCTGTAAGCAGGTAGGCGGAGGCCAATCCGTAAACCAAGCGTGAAATGGTATCCGTTTCCTGCAAATAATCACCCTTTTTTGTTCCTTGCAGATGCAGGATGGTACGGTAATTTCTGTAGTCGATTTCTTCTTTAGGATAGTTGAATTGCCATTTCAGATAGCTTTGAGCGATGGAGTCTATTTGATTTATCCACCAATTGGGTTCTTCGTGCCGGTAATTTCCGGGGCTTTCGCCGGGGAAAACCAACCATTGCGCCTGAAAAATGGCTTCCGACTCTTCGTTTTCAGGATAAAAGGTTCCGTATGCAAACACCATCTGGCGAGGCAATGCCAATAATTTGTACATGTCGCCGCTTGCATCCCTGTAGTCTTCATTTAGATTTTGGGAATACCGGGCAAAGCAATTGTCCGACAGGTAGATTTTAAAATCCCTGCCGTCGGAAGTTTTTAATGTAAAAGTCCGCGCCGATAAATCAAAGCCGATGACATATCCTGCTATTGTATCTGAAAAAGTGAAATTGACCAACATGATTTTTAGGAGGTTATTGAATTGTTTTCGTGATTATTTTTTTATTTGCTCCAATGAGGCTTGTATTCCGCTTGTGAGGAACAGCACGTCAATCCCCAGAATAATGTTTTGGAAACCTTCCTGTATGCGCTTATTGGCAGCTTCGGGGCTTCCTGCAATAATACCGCAGGGCATTTGGACCGCTTTACAGGCCGCCAGAACTTTCTGAATCGCGTTTTCGACACGAGCATCGCTTGTTTGTCCCAAGAGGCCCATACTGCCCGACAAATCGAGAGCGCCGATCATAATGGAATCAACTCCTTTTACACGCAATATTTCTTCGATATTTTCTACGGCTTGAATGTGTTCTATCATTAAGATCGTCATAATTTCGTCGTTGGAAGTAGCCAGGTATTCTCCCATGTGCATTCCGTAACATTGAGCGCGTGCAAGCCCGGCTCCTCTTTCGCCCAACGGCGGATACTTAATGGCTTTCACCGCTTCTTCGGCTTCTTCTTTCGTGTTTACAAGCGGAATAATTATCCCGTCGGGACCTGTGTCTAAAATTCTTTTGATGATTGTCTTGTCGTTCCATGGAACCCTTACTATCGTGCTCACGTCGGAGCCGTTGGTCGCTTGCAGCATGGCGAGTACGCTTTCTATGCTCATGGCCGTGTGTTCTGTTTCAAACCACAACCAATCGAAGCCAATGCGCGACATGATTTCGGCAACTACCGGGTTGCTCATGGTAATCGTTCCGCCGATGCAAACTTTACCGGAATAAAGGTCTCTTTTTAATTTGTTGATTTCTCTTTGTCCTTTTGCGTTCATAATTATATTCCTTATTAATTGTTGATTTGCAATATTTTTAACAATCGTTTTCTTCTTTCCGTATGGGCAATGCCTTCGGCGATGCTTAATTGCGTCCTGCCCGAAAAGTCCTCTATATCGCTCCGCGCTCCGCAATCCATACACCATTGGGTTTGTTCCAGGTATTTTTCAAAATGCAGGTCATCCGCAGTGCCGGCGCGCAAAACGGTATCGTGGAGCGCCGTTAATCCGTTTACAACGGGAATTTCGTTCAAGGCGTCTCTCAACTGCTCCTTACTTATACAGGCGGCGCAGTTTTTCAGAATATCCAGGTGATTGAAAACGCAAGCCCGAATAATGGTGTGGGCGCCCATCGGATGAACTTCGTGCAATGTCGGGTCGGCGCCTCTTTCGAGTAAAAAGGCTGCAAGGCTGTTTCGCAGTTCTTGTACCTTTGTGTTTGTCGGAAATCCGTTGTTGCCTGTAACTGTGACAACCAGCGGAGGTTGTTGCAGAACGCCGCCAAGCCGGTTTACATCCACTTTTTTGTCGTCCGCGAAGCGCCTGATCCTGCCGATTGATTCTTCAACCGGTGATGAAGAGGTAAATGCGGCAGACAATTCGCTCGTTATCAATTCTATCAATTCGTCGCTACGCTTCTGAATTTCCAACTCGTCTTCGTCGATAACCGGCGCAATACGTTGAAGATATTTCCGGTAATTTTCTGCTTTAACAGCCGGAGGCGAATCGTAAGCGGCAAGGATATCTATCAATGTCTGGTTTTGAAACTGCTTTGCCATTTCCATCGGCCCTAATCCTCTTGCCGTGGTTAAGGATGTGTCGGCGCCTCTTTCAACCAAAAACTTGGTCAATGGAGCATGAGCGTAGAAAACCGCTTGCAGAAGGCAAGTATGGCCGTTCAAATCCCAAACGGCATTTAAATGTTCAGGCTGATGTTCGAGGAGAATTTTAGCGGTGGCAATATCGCCCGAATGACCTGCAAAATGAATCGGCAAGGCTTTTGAAACGGCATGTGGCAGGGAAATGTCGGCAGGGGAAACACTGTTTTCCAACAAGAGCTTGACCGCCTCGCTTTGTCCGCGCACCGAAGCTTTCAGCAAAGGCGTCCAGCCTTCGGCATCGTAAGCGTTGGGGTTATTTCCTTCGTGCAACCAGTTGTCGAGTTCTTTCATTTTTCCCTGGGCTGCAAATTCATTTCCTTTTGTGATTGATGTACTCATTTTTTGTTCGATTATATGTTACCATCCGTATCTTTTTAACCCGTTTTCGAGCATTTCCACAAAAACGTCTCCAAATTCATAGGAGCATTGCAGGGAGCGAGCCGTAAGAAACGGATAATCGAGAATTACCGACGTTTCTTTTCCGAAGTTCCCGTGATATTGTCCTTCCGGGCCAACAGCATCTGCAAGCATATATTCCAATGCGTATGGCGGAGGCCCAATCGAAAAGTCGGTATGTAAAAATCCTGTCCCTTCATGGTAATCGTATTCGATACAATGACCCGTAACGTGCTTTCCTTTTAAAATAGATTTCCGTTCGTTAAAATCACGGGCAAAAACCAGGGAGGCAACTCCGTAGCATATCCCGGCAATGGGCAGGTTTTTTCTGTAAAAACCGAGAATCAGCTCGTGCAACCGCTGATTGTTTACCATATCAATAATAGGGCCGCTTCCGCCTACCAACAATAATGCAGCATACTCGCCGGCGAGTTTCTCCGTCGATTCTTTCACGGTTGCATAATAACATTCCAGCCGGCGCAGGAAATCGGGAACGCAGTAATACGGCCGTTCCGGAATATATTCTTTCAGATTCAAAGGATGAGCCGTTTTGTTTTTTGCAATAAATTCCTTGACGTCCTTTTCATGCTGCTTTGTTGTAACGCAAATGCCAAGCGGAGGGTCAACATAGGTAGTATCGTAGCTGGGCGGAAGCGCTTCAGGCAATTGGCCGGCCGGCGTCATAAAATCAACCTGATAACCGGCGGCTTCGAGTTTATTGAAGGCGCCAACCAGTTCGATACCCCAATATCCGTATTCCGATAAAATAGCTAAAACTTTTTTCATACGCATTTAACTTTTCAGGCGTTGTATTATTTCTCTGGCAAAAAGGTTGCAATGACCGCCGCTCCGAGCCGTAATCAGGTCATCGTCTATTACGACATCCTCATTGATATATT
>JAIRSN010000037.1 GCA_031255425.1 Dysgonamonadaceae bacterium | reverse complement strand
TCTTCTGCGCGTGCATGATACAAGTAAAAAGTAATAATCTTCATCGCATTCTCCACATTTACTAATTAAACATTTGTATTCTCCTTTTCCAACTTTTTAGACGGTGCAAAAACCTTTTTATCCATCCATCCAAACAGTTCATCCATTCAAAAACCTCGTTAACATCCCGTTTAAATATTAAAACGGAACAAAAACCCCGTTAGTATCTCGTTTAAATATTTAAACAGTACAAAAACCTCATCAACGTCCCATTTAAACATTTAAACAGAGCAAAAACTTCGTTAACATCATGTTTAAATATTTAAACAGCGTAAAAATTTCGTCGGGGCTCCATTTAAATATTTAAACGGAATGAAAATCTTGTCGGAACTCTGTTTAAATTTTAAACAATACAAAAATAGTTTGTTTTTTTTGAAATAAAAAAATTAAATGATTTGATTTAGAAAATGGAGAGGGTTTTTTCGGCGAAAGAGGGGTTGTTTACAATGTGGGTGGGGGCTTATTTGCGGAATGCGGGCGGGATTGCGGTTGTCCGCAAGCGAAGGAGGGGGTGCGGGAGGAAGTGGAAGAGTGTCCGCCGGGCTGCGGAGGGGATTTTGGGGATGAAATGGGGTGGAAAGGGGGTTTCGCCCGCGGGCAAAACCTTGAATCCGGTTCCGGCGGGGCCTGCGTTTCGCTTTTTATTTGCTCCTGCGGGGGAAATCAATTCCCCTTCTTTAATTAGCATGTATTTTTATAAAATGGTTTCTATGTTTTAATCAACATCTTTATTAAAGAAACCACGCAAGGATGAGGCAAATCTTTGAAATACAAAAGAGGCTGCCTTTTTTACGGAGCAACAGGACAAGAAAGAACGGTCGGGCGAGGCGCCGGGCGGTTTTGCATTTTACACGAATAAGAGTACCTTTACGAATCAAAAACGAACGATAAGCATCGCTATGGGCAAAAATAAGTTACAGAAATTCGAGGACATGCGTCACTTTCCGAACGTATTCCAGTGTCCCTTTCCGCACGGGCAGGAAGAGGATTTTGAGTTGAAGGGGCGCTGGAACGAGCGGTTTTTCGGGAACGGCAACCCCATCGTATTGGAACTCGGTTGTGGGAAAGGCGAATACACCGTTGGGCTGGGTCAATTGTTCCCGGGGAAAAACGTCATCGGGGTCGACATCAAAGGGGCGCGGATGTGGACCGGCGCGCGCCGGGCGTTGGACGCCGGGTTGCCGAACGTCGCCTTCCTCCGCACGCGCATCGAATGGATCAACCGGTTTTTCGCGCCGGGCGAAGTGTCGGAACTCTGGCTCACCTTCCCCGACCCGCAGATGAACAAGGTGAACAAGCGGCTGACCTCCACCCGCTTTATGCGGCTCTACCACGAGATACTGCAAGACGCGGGTCGCATCCACCTCAAAACCGACAGCCTCTTCCTTTATATATATACCCTGGAGATGGTCCGGGCGAACGGCTTTCCGGTCGATGTCCGGACGGACGACCTCTACCACAGCCCCGCCGCCGACGGAATCCGCACCATCCGCACCTTTTACGAACAGCAGTGGCTGGACCGGGGCTTGCGCATCAAATACCTCCGCTTTGCCTGTCCCGCCCGCGACACGTACATCGAACCCGGCGTGCCGGTAGAACCGGATAGCTACCGGAGTTTCAACCGTTTACATTCACAACAAATACATAGATAGCTTATGGCACTTCACCCGCAATCCATCCTGGAAACCTTGAAAAGCATCCGTTATCCGGGTACAAAAGAAGACATTGTAGCAAGGGGGATGATCGACGACATCCAAATCGACGGCAACAAAGTGCATCTGTCGCTTCTGTCCGGCAAGGCGAACGACCCGTTTATCAAGTCGATTGTCAAAGCCGCGGAGCAACTGCTCGCCCGCACCTTTGGCGACGGCATCGACATCCGGGGAAACATTACCGTGAAAACCCGGCAGGCAGCTCCGGTGGAAACCGCACCGCCTTTGCCGCAGGTAAAAAACATCCTTGCCGTGGCATCGGGCAAGGGCGGTGTAGGCAAAAGCACTGTTTCGGCAAACCTGGCGGTTGCCCTGGCGCGGCTGGGATACCGCGTGGGGCTCTTGGACGCCGACATTCACGGCCCCAGCATCCCCAAGATGTTTGGGGAAGAAGACGCCCGCCCGTTCCTGGAGACGATTGCCGGGCGGGAGTGGATGATGCCGGTCGAAAAACACGGGGTGAAGCTGATGTCGATCGGTTTTTTCGTGGATAAAAACGAGGCGCTGGTCTGGCGCGGCACCCTGGCGGGCAATGCCTTGAAGCAGTTGATCACGGAGGTTTACTGGGGCGAGCTGGACTACCTGCTGCTGGATTTGCCGCCGGGAACCAGTGACATCCACCTGACCCTGGTACAGACCTTGGCGATCACCGGCGCCGTGGTGGTGACGACTCCGCAAGCGGTCGCGCTCGCCGATGCCGCAAAGGCAATCAGCATGTTCACCGGCGAGAAGGTAAACGTCCCCGTCCTGGGGCTGGTCGAAAACATGGCATGGTTCACGCCGGCGGAACTGCCGGAGAATAAATACTACCTCTTTGGGAAAGACGGCGGCAAGCGCTTGGCGGCAGAACGGAACATCGCCCTGCTGGGTGAAATCCCCCTCGTGGCGGCGATCTGCGAAGGCGGCGACGCGGGGATGCCCATCGCCGCAGCGGACGGCGTCACCGGTCTTGCTTTCAGCAACCTGGCGCAACAAGTCGTAGCTGCTGTCCGCTACCGGAACACCCACCTCGAAGCCACGGCTCGCGTGAAAGTGGCGCACCGCTGAAAACGGCAAGGCGCAGCTTTGCGCTACGCCTTTAAAGCGAAGGTGCGCCGGATTCTTCCCCGGCACACCCTCTATCATTGACACGTGATTTGTTCGTTTCCCGCTTACTTCACCCGCTGTACTTTCCGGTATCCGTAGACCGCCAGGTCGCCCAGTTCTTCCTCGATACGAAGCAGTTGATTGTACTTTGCCATCCGGTCGGAACGGCTCAGCGAGCCGGTTTTGATTTGCCCGGAGTTGGTTGCTACCGCAATGTCGGCGATTGTAGCGTCTTCGGTTTCTCCCGAACGGTGAGAGGTGACAGATGTGTAGCCGGCACGGTGCGCCATTTCGATTGCGTCTAACGTTTCGCTCAGCGACCCGATTTGGTTTACTTTGATCAGGATCGAGTTCCCGCACCCCTGTTCGATACCTTTCTTCAGGAAATCCACATTGGTGACAAACAGGTCGTCGCCCACCAGTTGGCATTGGTCGCCGATTTGGTCGGTCAGCAGTTTCCAGCCGTCCCAATCGTTTTCGCTCATGCCGTCCTCGATGGAGTCAATCGGATACTTGGCAATCAGTTGCGCCAAATAACCGGCTTGTTCCCCGGAGCTTCGCTTTGCGCCTGCCGCCCCTTCGAACTGGGTGTAGTCGTAGATACCGTTTTTGTAAAACTCGGAGGAGGCGCAGTCCAACGCGATGGTTACGTCCTTGCCCGGTTCGTAGCCGGCATTTTTGATGGCTTGAAGGATGGACTCCAAGGCATCTTCCGTTCCTTTCAGTGCGGGAGCGAAACCGCCTTCATCGCCCACAGCGGTGCTGAGCCCTCTGTCGTGCAACACTTTCTTCAAGGAGTGAAACACCTCGGCGCCCATGCGCAAGCCTTCCCTGAAGCTGGACGCACCCACCGGGCGAATCATAAATTCCTGAAAAGCAATCGGAGCGTCCGAGTGCGAGCCGCCATTGATGATGTTCATCATCGGTACGGGCAGCGTGTAGGTGTTCGTACCGCCGATGTAGCGGTACAGGGGCACTTGCAGGTACTCGGCTGCTGCCCGGGCAACTGCCAGCGAAACGCCTAAGATGGCATTCGCACCCAACTTTGATTTGGTGGATGTTCCGTCCAGCGCCAGCATCTTCCTGTCGATGGCACGTTGTTCCAAAGCGCTCATTCCCAGCAGGGCGGGAGCAATCACGGTGTTGATGTTTTCGACGGCTTTCAGCACGCCTTTTCCGCCGTAGCGCTTCTTGTCGCCGTCCCGCAGTTCCAACGCTTCGTTCTCCCCGGTAGATGCACCGGAAGGAACCGCTGCACGCCCTACAAACCCGGATGCCAGGCAGACATCCACTTCCACTGTCGGGTTTCCTCTTGAATCCAAGATCTCCCGGCCCATAATTTTTACTATCTCCATAAATTTGATTTATTATTTAGTGACTAATGCTTAATTTTCGTGCAAATGTAAGCAATTTTATTGTATTATTTGCTTGATCGCGCCGGTAGCGGGATAAAAATGCACTTGGACGGGCGCTTTTTTGTCTTCAAACAAGGCGGTTCCCAAGACCTGTGTCTTCCCGAATTGCGTGACGTTGACGGTCGCCGAGCAAAGTTTCTTTTGGGCGGTATAAACCGTCACTTCCGCTTTCCCGGGAACGTTGTAGACGATGCTTTGGGGTTCTTTTTCCCGCTTTCGGGCATCCGGTTCCGGCAGGTCTACTGTCCGCAGGTCCTTCAGGCTCCAGTAGACAGGCGCCCCGCCCAGATCGTCCACGGCGACCACGCCCAAGTACTTCGAGAAGCGGAAAAGGATCTCTTTGTCCGTCTCGGCGACCGGTTCGATCGCCAGCTCTTTGCTGTGTTTAATGTTCTCGGAGGAACCGGTAAACAGCTCCATCCAAACAGCTTCCTGTGCATCCAGGTTGCCAAGGATAATTTTCAGGGCTTCGCCGTCCTTGGGGATGTTTTCCGCTTCACCGGTCAGAATATCCTGCCGGCTTTCCCGGATCCGGTAGATGTTTTTCGCTGCCACCTCCGCCATCTTACTGACGGAACCTGCCCGAAGGTATTCTTCCGTGTAAACCGATTGCGGAGCAAGCGCCGGCACGGGACGGGCGGCGGCGTGCGCCTCCTGCGGCGAAGTCCCCGGTTCCGGAACATAGCCGGCATTGATCGTACAAATCATCCCGTCTTCCGTAAGGCAGACAAAAGGGGCGGTCGTCTTCGCCTTGAATGCCACCAGGTACGACTGTTCCGTATTGGGAACGCCCTCCCCGGTAACCGACACTTTCTCCAGCGCATAAAGCGCCTGGTCTTCCAGGATAACATCCGCCTCGTTGACACCCAGGTAACGGGAGGCATATTTAGCGTACGCACCTGCCTTCCGCACGGTTTCAGTGTAGTCGATATGGACATTCAGGACGGTTTTCGGAAGCACATACCGGACTCCATAATCATTTGCTTTCAAAGCGCTTACTTTCACCACTTGCGTTTGGGCAAATGCCGGACCGGCTACTAAAACAAATACATTTGTAAGGAATAAAAGGAGTTTAATTTTGATTCGCATGACTGTAACTGATTAATGTGCAAAGATACATGAAAATTTTTAATATCGCTACCCGGAGGCGAAAACGGGCAAGACCAACGCATAACAACCCCCCCCGGCTCCCAAACGATGCCGGGGGGGTTGGCGGACACGGCGGCGCAGCCGCTTTTTGTTATAGCCCTCGTGCAGTATTACTTAATCGGATGATTCTGAAACACACCGAACCGGTAAGCCGGTCGAGCGAGCGCTCGTGGATGCCGGAGCAATACTCCCAGAAGTAAAGTTCAAGCTGTACGAACCAGTACCAGTAACTATACTGCTCCAATAGTGGCCACTCGCGCCGACGCTGTACGGCGCTCCGTTACCACGGCTGCGGGCCCCGGTGGCCGGCAAGAAAAGGGAGGAGGGTTTGCCTGCGCCCCCCGGTTTAATCTCGTAACCGGAAGTGGTACTGCCTGCGCCGTCTCGCCAAACCCAAGTGTTGCTTGTGTGAATCTGAGCCCATTCAGCTTGAGTGGGAACACGCCATTTGGCGCCTAAATCCTTGCAAGGGTCATTGTTAGCATTATTCCAAGTCCAGGCATCAGCAGGAGCAATATCAGTATTTGTTGGGGCATTCGCAGGATATTGGCGCCAATCACCTGTGCCGTCGTTACGTTGGATAAATTTACCGGAAATATTACTAAGATTAGATTTAATCTGTCCGGAAGACGTGTCCAGTGAATCAACTTTAACGCCATTAACTGCGTTCAAATAATTAAGACTTGTGTTGGCTGCAAGCACCGTTCGATTTTCATGACCATCCTTTTTACGTCCCCACTGATACCAATCGCCGTAAACAGCAGGATCGCAATCCTTATCATTGACTCCGGAAGCAGCAGCAGTAGGCGTATAAGCGAGTTGCTCTGCTAAAGACTTATTTTGGTCTGCGCCCAAGTTGGCATTGGCTACATTTATCCAACCGCCATTCGCCAAACGAGCGCCGGGGCCGAAAACCACGCGGCCCGTACCACTGATACCATACTGTGAACCGTTAACCACTACGCAATAAAACTGATAAACTTTTCCTTTCTCTGTGATACCATAATTCGCTTTATTAGGGCTTCCTGCAGGGTTAATGATAATCTTATCACTTGTAGCGCCTGTAACAGGCGTGGAAAGCAAAGTCTCCGGATCGCGCCGGTACCACTGATACGTAAACCCCGTTTTATCCACGGCAGCCAACTCAAAACTCAACGTATCAGTTAAATTTCCGTCGTCGCCCAACCAGATAAATCCGGGCTGACGCAAGAAAATAATCACGGTATTCATGTTTTCATCCGAAATAACCGGGTGCCATTTTTCACCGTTGTTGTAATAAACACCTTCGTTCAAATGGTTGTCGGGGCTAATGGTTAGATTATAAACCATCATCCCTTTTACATGCCCACTAAGCGGCGCGGGAAGATTCAAACCGGTTAAGTTTACTCTCGGAAGCGAAAA
>JAIRSN010000012.1 GCA_031255425.1 Dysgonamonadaceae bacterium | reverse complement strand
ATCTGTATCATGATCAATAAAATTTTTTGAAGAATATTTTTAAACAGTTTCTAATAAGAATAAAAGAGGCTGCGCCTCCACTACGAGCAAGGGGACTGCATCCCTCGCCGGATACAGATACCCAAGGCGTTGCCGTTGGGCTGGGCTATTCGACCCTTTCAGGGTCGCGTGCGATGCCCCGGTATCCTGCGTTTCATTATTCATTGTATATAGGTATAGGATGATAATACGTGCGTGGATGATGATCCGCCTGGGGCTGACTAAAAAGTCGGTATTTCTCAAAAATATCCTGTCTACAAGCTCTGTGAGTGGGGTGAAATTTGCTTTTTGAGGCTTTTTAGTCAGCCCCAATATGAGTAACCCCGGGTGACAACCCGGGGAAAGCATGTGTCCCCCACACTCCCGACCCCGAAGGGGTCGAACAACACAGGGTATTATTCAACCCGTTCCGGGTTGGGCGGAGAGGTGGTGTTCCTGCCGCCCCGGGTTTGCACCCGGGGTTACTCATATTCAACCCTCCGGGATGCGTAGCTGCCCCGCCGTCCCTCCGCCTCCGTAGCCAAGACAATACACCGTACTCCTTTAAAATTATAAAAGACACTGCGTGTCCGCCGCCTACTGAGGTTGTTTTGTTGATAAAATTAGGTGGAAATGAGGTTTTTAGGGCAGAAGGCTACGCTCTTTTATTCTTATTAGCCGCTTGCAAGCGAGGCGCAGCCTTTTATTTCTAATAAGGTGTTGAATCCGGAGGCAGAGGCGCAATGTTGCTTCCGATTAACGCCCCAGGTCTTTGAACACCAGCGCGGCATTGCATCCCCCGAAGCCGGAGAGCATTTTGACAAAAAAAGATTTCGTTGTCCTCACCGGCGCCGTGGCGATTTTCAACGGGAAATCCGTTTCGCCGGTTTCAAATCCCGGCACGGGCAGCACGATTCCCTCCTGTAACGCCCGGATCGAGAGGATGCTTTCCAAAACCCCTGCCGCGCCCAGCGTATGACCGAAAGAACCTTTCAGGCTGTTTACGTAGACCGAGTGCAGTCCGGCGCGGGTGATGGCGATGGCTTCCATGCGGTCGTTGTAGCTTGTCGCCGTGCCGTGTGCGTTGATAAACGCCGTATCTTCGGGCGACAGACCTTCCATCACGGCTTGCAGCGCAAGAAAACTGCCCTCGCCGGTTCGGGACGGACCGGAGATGTGGTTGGCATCGTTGCGGACCGAGCCGCGCAACAGGGCGACTCCGGAGGTTTCCCCTGAAACGCGCTTGTAGATTAGTGTAGCGGCAGCTTCCCCCAGGTTAAGTCCCGAACGCGCCGCGTCGAACGGACGGCAAACCGCCGGCGACAATGCCTTCAAAGACTGGAAACCGGCGATGATAAACCGCGAAAGAAAATCGACACCCGTCACCACCGCATAGTCGCAGTATCCGGCTTCCAGTTCCCGCAGGGCGGCTATCTGCGCCGAAGCGCCGGAAATGCAGGCATTGGAAACGACGACCGGCGTGTTCGGATTCCGGAAATATCCGGCAACCGTTTGCGCCGTATGCCAAAGGTAGAGATGATCGCGGCTGAACCCGGTTTCTTTTTCGTCGAGCAGGTGAATATTCCCCTTCGTGGACGAAAAGAAAAACGCGACCCGCGAACCGGAGAGGTCAAGGCAGGCGGCTTCCGCCGCGCGGCCCGCCGAAAGAATCGCCGCCTTTTCGAGCGGCGTGTAATTTCCCGGGCGGCTGCACTGCGAGGAAAAACAATCGTTCAGGCGTTCCCTGTCGATGAGCGCGGCGACGAACGGTTCCGGCAGGTCCTTCCGGCAACCATAAGGACGCA
The DNA here is from genome assembly GCA_031255425.1 of Dysgonamonadaceae bacterium. Taxonomy (GTDB): domain Bacteria; phylum Bacteroidota; class Bacteroidia; order Bacteroidales; family Azobacteroidaceae; genus Azobacteroides. Next base: position 7,116 of record JAIRSN010000012.1, on the reverse strand, counting down.
GCCCGGTGCCGCCGGCTTTTACGGCGCGGTAATTTTCGTCCGTCGTGAAGCCCAACGCAGAAATAATGTTGTCGCCCGTCCGTACAATCATAGCAGTCCCATTTTCCGCTTCCATTCTTCGTAGAAAGGCGGATTCGCCCAAACAAGCTGGTACTGTTTGTCGAGAAAGACCTGAATCGAATAGCCGGTTGCAATCTGCGAGCCGTCAACAAGGTCGGTGATTTCGTAATCGAAAATGATTTTTGCCGCTTCCGTGGGGCGGAACGCGATGTTTACCCGCGCTTTCCTTCCGTAGACCAGCGGCTTTTTGTAGTTGAATTTCAGTTCGACCAACGGCGCGTAGTATCCGTTCCCGAAAATGTCGAGGTAGCCCAAGCCGTATTGGGCGCCGAAACATTCGCGGGCGTCTTCGAAATAAAAGGCGTATGAACCGTGCCAGACGATGTTCATGGAATCGACTTCGCTGAAACGGATTTCGATTTCTTTGGAAGCCCTTAAGGTTTTATTGTTCTTGTCCATTGTTTTTACTGTCTATGTCCGTGAGGGAGATTTTCATTTCGCAGGAAGCGATCAGCTCCCCGCCTGCCCGGACCGTGGCATTGACCAGCGTCATTTGGAAGATTTCCTCCACCGTATCGATCCGGGTCGCCAGCCGTTCCCCCGTTTGCGGCAGGCGGGTGATTTCCATGTTGCGTATCGCGCCGATAAAACCCAGTTTCACCGTATCGCGACAGAGGTATTTATTGATATATCCCATGCGTGCGGCGCAGGTCTGGGCAATGTTTTCGATTAATCCCGGTTCGGAGAGGCAGCCGTTTTCCACGAAAATATTCCCGGCGCTTACCAGCAAAGCGGTTTCTGTTGTTTTCCTGTCGCAGTAGAGAAGGGAGTCAATCATCACAAACGGAGGTTGTTGCGGCAGTATGTCCAAAACGTTTACGTCGTCGAATCGCATCGTTCTTTTTTACAAATCAGAATGGAGTGCCCTTTTCCCAAACCGTCGTGTATTTTCTCCACGCGCAGTCCTGCCGCTTCCACGCAGCGGATCAGGTCTTCGGAATGGTACATCTTGCTGTTCCCGTTGGCCATAGCGGTGAAGTACAGGCTGATTTGCGTCAAGCAATACGCCGCCGTTTCGAACCGTTGCCGGTCCCAGAACGTTTCCATGATAAAGAGCCGGGCGTCGCTGTCCATCGCTGCCGCCGCCCTTGCCAGGATACCGGTCGCTTCTTCTTCCGAGAAGCAGTCGAGGAACTGGCTCATCCAGATGGCGTCGAAGCCCTTGGGGAAGGGGACGCTTTCGTCCAGCAGGTTTGCCGGGTGGCCGGAGATCCGGTCGGCGCCCTTTTCGCCGGCGGTTTGTTTTTTCATCAATTCCAACTGTTGCGGCAAATCCATGATGGTGACTGCCACCTCCGGATGACAGGCCGTGCAACGCAACGCCCACCGCCCGGTGTTTCCGCCCACGTCGAGCAATGTCCGGGGCGAAAACCCGAACACAATCTTCAAGGCGTCTTCAAAAGACCGGTCGGAATAGAAATGGTCGAAGCCGAACCAGCTTTCCTGCACCTTTTCGGGCAATTCGGACAAGCCTTCGTAGATGGTCTTCCAGTTGCCGAACACTTTCAAGCCCTCCGGCGTGCCGTTCAGCAGGGATTCCTCCAGGTTGAACCAGCCCAGGTAGTTGACGTCGTGGTTGAAATCCATGTCCACTTTGACCAGCGGGTCGTTGAGCAGGAACCAGCCGGCTTTGGAGGTTTCGAAGCGGCCGTCCTTGTAGAGGACGGTTCCGATGGTAAGCGACGATTCCATCAGCGTTTGTACGGCATAGCGCGACAGGCGGGTTTTCTCGACCAGTTCGCTTATCGTCAAACCTTTCTCGGAATCCAGAAGCATTTGCAAAATCCCTGTCTTGACCATCAGGCGCGACACCTGGAAGACAATCGGACCGAAGGATATTTCATGCGCCAGCCGTTGCGCTTCCAACGCCCGCCGCTTTTCTTCGGAATACTTCTTTTCTAATGCGGGAAACAGTTTCATCGTTTTATTGTATTTGATACGTTATTTTATTTCCAGAACGGATAGAAATTAAACCATTGTTCCGGGTATTGGCGGACAATGTTTTCCATTTCTTTTGCAAACGAACGGACGTACCGTTCTATCTTTTCCCGGTGGGTCGCCGGCAAATCCCTGCCTTCGATTTCGACCGGCTTCACATACACGGTATATTTTTTATTCGTTTGCTTGATAACAAAAACAGAAAGCACCTCCACGTCCAGGTGAGTCGCCAGCGCAAAAGCCCCGATGGGGAAGTCTGCCTTCCCGTTCAGGAAGTGACACTCCACGCATTTGGCGGAACCGAAATTCCGGTCGCAGGGCATGCTGACGATTTCGCCCCTTTGCAAAGCCGCGTTGACGGCAAAGAGGTGCGACAGATCGTTCAATACCGGAATAAGGTGGACGTTGTTGTTTTCCAGTATCCCGCTCCGGTTTTTCTGCACCACCTTTGTTTCGCCCGGGTAAATCAGGGCATTGATTGCTTTCTTTTCCGAAGGAAGCAGGTAGCCGGCAATTTCGAAGTTCCCGATGTGCGAACCGGCGATAATAAACCCTTTTTCGCTGTTTGTCAAACGGGAAAAGTGTTCGTTGCCGATGATTTCCACCTCAAAGCGGTTCTTCCCTTTGGCGAAAACGGCGAACCGGTCCAGTATGATTTGCCCGAAAACAAAATGATTCCGGTAGGTTTTCACCAGCGATTTCCAGGTGGAAAATCCCCATTGTTTTCGAAAATAAGAAAAGATTGCCCGGCGGTTTTTGCAGGAAAAAAGCATGTAGAAAGGAACCACCAGCGCCATCAGGAAATAACCCAGGCGCACATCCGACCGTTTGAAAAGAAGAATAAGACTCCATTGTCCCCAAAAGCTACCTCCGGTGTAGCCCCTCCACTTCCGGCCTTCGGTGGGTTGTTCAGTTGCCTTCAACTTTCGATTCGATATAATCGCAAAACTGGCTCAACGTTTGCACGTCCGTCATTTCTTCCGCCTGGATTTTGAAGCCGAAGTTCCGTTCCACGATCACCACAATATCCACAAAGTCAAGGCTGTCGATATTTAAGTCGTCTTTCAGGGAGGCATCGGGAGCGATGGTTTCTTCCTCTACTTCCAGGTCTTCAATTAAAAACTTTTTTACGATTTCGTCTATTTCTTCTCTTTTCATAAAATTGGGATTATTAGTTCATTTTTCTTATTACCAGGGCGCTGTTGGTTCCTCCGAATCCAAAGGAGTTGGACAACAACAAATTGATTTCTTTTTCTATCGTTTGAGTGGCGATATTGAGTTTGCAGGAATATTCGTCCGGTTGCTCGAAATTGATATTCGGGGCGACGAAAGCGTTTTGCATCATCAACACCGAGTACAGTACTTCGCTGGCGCCTGCCATCCAGCACTCGTGCCCGGTCATGGATTTGGTCGAGCTGATCAGGGGGCGCGACTTCCCGAAAAGGGCGTCCAACGCGATGGCTTCAAACATATCGCCTTGCGGGGTGGAGGTTGCGTGAGCGTTTACATAGTCGATGTCGGACGGGGCTACGCCGGCGTCTTTCAACGCCCTTTCCATGGCGATAAAGCAGCCTTCGTCGCTGGGCTGGGAGATTTGTTTTCCGTTGGAAGAAAAGCCGTAGCCGGCTACTTCGGCGAGAATCGGCGCGCCGCGTTTGAGGGCGTGTTCGTAGTCTTCCAGCAACAGGCTGGCGGCTCCGCCACTGGGAATCAAGCCGTCCCTCGTTGCATCGAACGGGCGGGAGGCTTTGGCAGGTTCGCCGGTCCGGACGGAGAAGGCGTTCAGGGCATCGAAACTCGCCATGGAATAAAGGTTCGTTTCCTGCGCTCCGCCGCACAACACCAGGTCTTGCAGCCCCTGTTTGATAAACATATAGCCCAAACCGATGGAATGGGAACCGCTGGCACATGCGGCGCTGATCGTCATGTTGACGCCCCGCAGTTTGAAGATGGTCGAGAGATTCATCGTCACGGTCGAGTTCATGGACTGGAAAACGGCGCCCGACCCCAGCAGAGCCGTATCCCTTTTCGCTTCCATGATGTGATTCGATTCGATCACCGCCTTGGCGGAGGAATCGTTTCCGTAGAAAATACCGGTTTCGTTTTTTTCGAGGTAGTCCGGATCAATTCCAGCCATCCGGAAGGCTTCCAGCGTAGCGAGGTAAGCATATTCCCCTTCTTCCGCCATGCCGACGCGCAACCGCCGGTCGAGCAATCCTTTTAATACGGGGCGTTCGACGATTCCGGTCAACGGGGAACGGTAGCCGTATTCCTTCCGTGCCGGGTCGATGCCGATACCGGATTTCCCTTCGTACAATGCGTTCCGGACTTCTTCTATGTTTTTACCGATACAGGAATAAATTCCCATACCGGTGATAACGACTCTTTTCATGTGATTGATTGTAAAAAATGCAAAGATATTAAAAAAATCATAACCCGCCACTAATCCCGATGATTTGTCCGGTGATGTACGAGGCGTTGCCGGATGCCAGGAAACCGATCAGGTCCGCGACTTCTTCCGCTTTCCCGAAACGCCCGGCGGGGATTCGTTTTTTCAGTTCTTCCTGCGCCAGGTCTTTGGTCATATCCGTCTCGATAAACCCGGGTGCGATGGCGTTGACGGTTACTTTTTTCTTTGCCGCCTCCAGCGACAGGGCTTTGGTCAGCCCGATAATCCCTGCTTTGGCGGCGGAATAGTTGGTTTGCCCCGCCAATCCGTTTATTCCCGAAATGGAAACGATGTTGATGATGCGCCCGTATTTCCTGTTCAGCATGTATTTGATCAGGGCGCGGGTGATGTAAAACGTCCCGTTCAGGTTTGTCTGGATAACCGGGTTCCATTCCTCGTCGCTCATCCAAAACAGCAGGTTGTCCTTGCGGATGCCTGCATTGTTGACCAGTACTTCGATGTAAGCCTCTTTGTGTTGCTCCATCCATTCGTCCAGTGCCGCGGTTGTTTCGTTGGTGTTTCCGACGTCGAACCGCATCAGCCGGGCTTCGCCTCCGTTTCCGGCAATGATGTCGACTGTTTTCTGGGCTTCTTCTTCGTTGGATTTATAATTGATAATGACGGAATAGCCCATGGAGGCTAATTTAACGGCGGCGGCTCTTCCTATTCCTCTGGAACCTCCGGTGACTAAAGCGTATCTCTTCATTGTTTTGTTGCTTTATGATGTTTTAAATGGCTATTTCTTTCTCCTTTAAATAACGGTTCATTCTTTCTATGTCCGGATACTTGGGGGTATCTTCGATAAACAGGGGCAGGAACGAACGTATATCTGCATAAATTTCTTTCCCGGTATCCGAAAGGAGTTCCTGTATTTTCAGGTAATCAACCGCCTGGACGATCGCCATAAAGTGGATGCTCAACACCTGGAAGGCGTTTTCGATCACGGTCTTTGTTAGCTGGGCGGCATTGGTTCCCATGCTCACAATGTCCTGGTTGTCGTTGTTGTTGGGTATGCTGTGGACATACATCGGGTTGGACAGGGTTTGCGACTCGGCAGTGGTGGAGGTCGCCGTAAACTGGGCGGCTTGCAGCCCGTAGTTCAGCCCTTTCACGCCCAGGTTGACAAAGGGCGGAAGGATATTGTTGATCCGGTCGTGGAACAAATAATTCATCTGCCTTTCGGCGAGCATTGTCAGGCGGGTGATGGCTATTTTTAGTTTATCCATTTCGAAGGAGATGTAGTCGCCGTGGAAATTTCCCCCGTGAAAAACATTCCCCGCCGTCCGGTCGACTACCGGGTTGTCGCTCGCCGAATTGACTTCACGGATTAATACCGTTTCGGCGTTCTCAATCTCATCCGCTACGGGACCTAAGATTTGCGGCACGCACCGCAGGGAATAGTATTCCTGCACTTTGTCCCGGATGTATGCTTCTTCCGTGCGGTGCCGGTAAAAATAATCTTCCCGCTTCCTTATCCGCCGGGTTCCGGAGAGGGTGTTCCGCATTTGTTCCGCGATGCGTTGTTGCCCCGGATGCAGCTTTGCCCGGTTTAGTTCGACGGAGAAATAGTCGTCGAAAGAGGCTGTTATTTCGTTGAGCATACAGGAGGAGATGACCGCCCATTGCAGCAATTTCTTTGCGTAGATAAGGTTGATCAACCCGATGCCGGTCATCGCCGACGTCCCGTTGACCAGCGCAAGCCCTTCCCGGATATGCATTTGAAGGGGTTTCAGGTGCAATTGTTCCAACACCTTTTGCGCCGGGCACCGTTGTCCTTCGTAGATCACCTCGCCTTCCCCGATCAGACACAGGGCGATATGCGCCAGTTGCACCAGGTCGCCACTTGCGCCGACGCTTCCATGTTCGAAGATCAGGGGGGTGATGTCGCGGTTGATAAACTCGGTCAGCAGGTGAATCACGTCCGGATGTACGCCGGAATAGCCTTGCAGGAAAGTGTTTAACCGGGCAAGCATAATGGCTTTGACATACTGTCCGGGCAACAATTCGCCGGTCCCGGTGCAATGGCTGCGGATAAGGTTGTACTGTAATTGCGTCCGGAAGGCATCGTTGACCCGGTATTGCGCCATAGGTCCGAATCCGGTATTGATGCCGTAGATCAGTTTTTCGTCCGAGAATTTCCGGAGGAAATCAAAGCCTTCCCTTACCTTGTCCGGCACGTCTTTTTCCAGGACTATTTTTTCTTTCTTAAATACTATTGCCTCTACTTGATCGAGGCGAAGAGTGTCTGTTGTTATTTTCACTTTTTATCGTTTTTTGAACGAAATGAGATTCGTGTTTTTATTTATTTATGACAAAGGTAGTAATATTTTTTTACCTGTGTATATAGGGGGGGATGAAACAGCGGCGCAGCCGCTTTTACCATTGGTGATGTATAGGATTCTTTTCTTTCAGGCGCCGCCTCCGGCTTGCCTGATTGTTCTTTTTTGCCTTGATGCAAAAAAGAACCAAAAAAGATCAAGGCTTGGCTTCTTGGCGGACCGCTCTGATGCCGCCGGCTAAACGGATTACAACTCGCTTCGCTCAAACAGTAATCCGTTTTTAACGCCGTCGGCATCGAGCGGTTATTTCCGCCTCGAAGCCTAGGCCGG
>JAIRSN010000263.1 GCA_031255425.1 Dysgonamonadaceae bacterium | reverse complement strand
GAAGAAACCGGATGCGAGAGGTTCACCGGCACATTCCGCCTCGGGGCGTAAATATCCAGCGGAAAAATAAACGGCACATTCAACCCCAGGTGGGCGGCAACGCCGATTCCAAGCACGGCAACGTCGTGGGTGTCGTCTTCCAGCCGGAATTCGCCGTCGACCAGCACGTCGCTGATCTTCGTCCATTCGCCGAAATTGTCGGATACGCCTTTCAACACCACGGGAACCTGCCGCTCCTTGTATTTCACCAACGCATTGTCTTCCAGGCTCTCGGAAATACAGTCGACCGCGTCGAGCGAATAGATTTCGAGGAATTTTTCCGTCGACGGGTCAAACACTTTTCCCTTTACCGGCGTGATTTTCAATACGGGATCAAACGAGCTGAACATTTCGGCAACCAATCCCCGGAACCCGTTGAATACCGACAGGGTGCAAACCGTCGCCATCGTTGCGATGGCAACGCCGCAAACCGTCACCAACGAAATAATGTGAATGGCGTTGTGCGATTTTTTAGCGAAAAAATACCGTTTGGCGATATAAAAGGAGAGGTTCAAAACTTTAACAACTGGTCGATATTTTCCAAATAATCAATCGAATCATCGCGGAAGAAGAGCAATTCCGGCACCCGGCGCACTTGTTTGCCGATCCGCAGCCCCAATTCGTACCGGATGCTTTTTTTACCGGCATTGATATTCTCCATGATTTCCGTCCCTTTTTCCGAAGGGAATATGCTCAGGTAAGCCTTGGCGATACCCAGGTCGGCGCTCATCCTGACATTGGTTACCGATACCATAACGCCATGCGTCTGCCGGGTTTGTGATAAAAAGATTTCACTTAAATCTTTTTGTATCAACCGTTCTATTTTTTGTAACCGGGTGGTGTCCATTTCTTTATTTTTTATAAATGACGGTTAATCCGTCGCGTAAAGGTAAGATAACTTTTTCAATTCTCGTATCCTGTTTGATTTTTTTATTGAAATCCAGGATTCCCGCCGTTTGTTTGTCGCCCGGATGCGGCGTTTCCAATACTTTCCCGCTCCACAGGGTGTTGTCCGCCAAAAGAATGCCGCCGCTGTTTACACGATCGAAAACCCGGTCGTAAAGCTGGCTGTACAGGCGTTTGTCCGCGTCGATAAAGACCAGGTCGAAACAGCCGTCCAACCGGGGAATCACTTCCAGCGCGTCGCCGATATGCAGTTGAATTTTACCCTTCAGTTCCGGTTCGTCGAACTGCTTCCGGATAAAATCTTCCAGCTCGTCGTTCCATTCGATGGTGTGAATCTCGCCGCCTTTGGGGAGCGCTTCCGCCATGCACAGCGTGGCATATCCGGTATAGGTGCCGATTTCGAGTATGCGCTTCGGTTGCAGCATCCGCACAAACATTTTCAGCATACGCCCCTGCAAATGCCCGGAAAGCATGCGGGGACGCAGCAGGTTGATATGCGCTTCCCGGTTCAGGCGGTAGAGGCGTTCGCCTTCCTCGTCGATGTGGTTTAGTATGTATTTTTCCAGGTTCAATCCTTGTCTTGTTTGAAAAAAGGCGCGTGGAAACCGGCGGATTCATCCAGTATCCGGCTTACTTTGTTGAGTTCGAGGAAAGAAGTGCCGCCGCCCTCGCCGAAACTTCCGCTGAGGTAGGCAACCATATCGTCCCGGCTAATCATTTGCTTTTGCAACAGCTTGTTCAACGCATCCAGGAAGTATTGTTTCGAGTCGTTGTTTTCCGCCTGATACTCCGCCCAGACGCCGTAAGAGAGCGACAATTCGCGCGTTGTCTGTTCCTTGTAACAGATGGCAAAGACGGGCGCCTTGCCCCGGAACGCCGCCAGGTTGCGGGCGGTCCGTCCGGAATAGCTGTCCGTGACGATTGCTTTTACCTGCAACTTGTTGCTCGACTTCACGGCTTGTTTCGAGAGGAAAGAGGTGACGTCCAGGTCGTCGTCCGGCGTTGGTACCCGGATGTCGTTTTCCTGCAACTTGGTTTTTTCCGCTTCGCGGGCAATGGTCGACATCGTCCGGACGGCTTCTACCGGGAACTTCCCGTACGCCGTTTCGCCGCTCAACATCAGGGCGTCGGTGCGGTAATAGATGGCGTTGGCTACGTCCGTCACCTCGGCGCGGGTCGGCCGTGGATTGCTTATCATGGAATGTAACATCTGCGTGGCAACAATCACCGGCTTCTTGGCGGCGACGCATTTCCGGATCAACACCCGTTGCAATCCGGGAATCTTTTCCTGCGGAACTTCAATCCCCAGGTCGCCGCGGGCAATCATAATCCCGTAGGCGGCGTCCAGTATTTCGTCTATATTATCGACGCCTTCCTGGTTTTCTATCTTGGCGATAATCTTTATCGGGCTGTGGTGTTCGTCCAGTATCTGCTGAATATCCAACACATCCTGTTTGTTCCGGACAAAAGAATGGGCAATAAAATCGATCCGGTTTTCAATGGCATAGAGGATGTTTTGCCGGTCTTTGCCGGTCAGCGAAGGCAGGTTGATCCGCACGCCCGGAATGTTCACGCTCTTGCGGCTCCCCAGGACGGCATCATTCAGGACTTCTACCCGGAGGGATCCGGATTGTTTTTCGATTACTTTCAATTCCAGGTCGCCGTCGTCAATCAGAATGACATCGCCCGTTTTCAGTTCGCCGGCAAAGTGGGTGTAATTGACGGAAATAACGCCCGGAACTGTTTTTTCGAGCGGCGCGCCCCGGATAATCACTTTGTCGCCGGTTTTGAGGGGAATCGGGGCATCGGAGGCAGTCGTGCGGATTTCCGGGCCTTTCGTATCCATCAGGATTCCGATCCGGTTGGAAACGGCGCGCACATTCCGGATAATCTCGTCGAAACCGCTCCGGTCGAGGTGGGCGGAATTCATCCGTACTACATTCATCCCGGCATTGAACAGGCTGGTTATAAATGCCTCGTCGCAACGCTGGTCCGAAACGGTTGCTACTATTTTGGTTTGCTTCAACATAATTTTGCGTTTTTTTTAGAATGAAAACTGAGAGCGCAAAAGTAAGGAATTATTTCGAGTCCTTAAAATGACATGGCGCCTGCGGCGGACACTCAGTGTCTTTTATAATTTTAAATGGTACGGTGTATCTGCTTGGCTGCGGCATAGGGGGACTGCTTCCCAAAAATATAAAAGCGCCTGCGGCGGACACTCAGTGTCTTTTATAATTTTAAATGGTACGGTGTATCTGCTTAGCTGCGTATAGGAGGACTGCTTCCCAAAAAACAAAAGCGCCTGCGGCGCCGGAAGCTTCCGAAACCTTCCCGGAGATGTTTTTTAAAAGCGGAAGCATCCGGCGGCTCAGCCGCTTTTGTTTTTTTAATGGGGTAATGAGGTTGGGATATAGATTATATCTGCTTGTCCCTACTGAGGTCGTTTTGTTAATAAAAATTAGGTGGAAATGAGGTTTTTAGGGACTGCGTCCCTCCGGTTCCGCAGCCAAGCAGATACACCGTGCTTATTTAAAATTATAAAAGCGGCTGCGCCGCCGTGTCCGCCCGCCGATTTAAACTGATTTTTGAGCCGCAGAGATCTTAGAAGCGACGTCCCAGATAAGAATCCCGGCAGCGACCGAGACATTGAGCGAGTGTTTGGTGCCGAATTGGGGAATT
>JAIRSN010000258.1 GCA_031255425.1 Dysgonamonadaceae bacterium | reverse complement strand
TCAAATATAAAAGCGGCTGCGCCGCCTACTGAGGTTGTTTTGTTTATAAAATCAGGTAGGAATGAGGTTTTTAGGGACTGCGTCCTTCCGGTTCCGCAGCTAAGCAGATACACCGTACTCCTTTAAAATATAAAAGACACTGCGTGTCCGCCCACGGGCGGAAATAAACTATCAAATCAATTATTCACATAAAACAGGAAGAACACAGACAGGGGCTATCCGTGTTTCCGGCTTCAACACCCGGTAATGAAAAGAGGAGGGAGATTTGCGCTACACGCAACGGCTGAACCCTGCTTGCGCAAAAAAGCCGCATTACGAGCCACCCAAGCGAGATGTTTAAAATATAAACATCGGTTTCAATTATTTGATACAAAATAATTCGTGCAAAGCAAAAGGGATCAGTTACTTTTGCACACCGAAAAATTCGGAATAACTATAAGTAAATATGATTTTTGACAAATGAATCCGGTGATGGTAAAGACAACTTTTTTGAGTGCAAATGATAAACCAAAACCATATAACTCAGTAGTTGCTATCGCAGCAGCAAACGGAAAGAATGCTGCTGTGGTGCAATGAAAGGGGAACCGAAACCACAGAATTTGATGGTCATCACTCAAAAAAAAAATCGTTCTCATGTTTATATAAAGTGGGGTTGTCTTTACCGGAACCGGATTTTTGTTCAATAAATAATCAAAACTAAACCCGTTTCAGGTGAGAGAGGTGAAAAAAAAATCATTTAATTTAATGTTGATGCTGGTTGTGATAAGTCCCGTAAATATGAATGCACAGGTGCTTATCGGCGGAACGGCAAGCGATAACCCGCACGCAGGGGCGATTCTGGACTTAGCGTCCGGCGGTCAGAACAACTTGGGGCTGTTGCTGCCGAATGTGCAGTTGAGCAGCGACGCGAGCGAGTTTGTGCTGGCATCGGAGGCAACGGTAGATGAAGATATAAAGCAAGAGGCGGCAGGCATGATTGTTTATAATACGACAGGCAAACCGGCCGGGCCGGGACTCTATGTCTGGAATGGCGCCGCATGGCTGTCGATCAGCAACACGTGTCCGCATATCATTAAAGACGTTGAAGGCCATGCGTATTTCACGGGCTGGTTCGGCGCTGCGGGTTGCTGGATGACGCAAAACCTGCGGTCGGCTTACAACGACATCATGACCTTAAGCGAAAACGCCCATGTGACCGGCAATTCGGATAAATATTATTACTATCCGAACGCCGATAAAAAAACGTATGAAGAAAATCCGGACTACGGACTGCTGTACACCTGGGCGGCGGCAACGGGCCGCACCGGCGCAGACAGTGACCCCGCAGATGCGGACCCCGAAGGCCATCCCTACCAGGGAATCTGTCCAAGTGGGTGGCATGTGCCGAGTGATAAAGAGTGGAATGATCTGGAAAAGGAGATTGCCGAAAGCGCTCAGGGAGTGTATTCAACAGCCCCGGTGGATATGCAATGGAAGGACCAAACGTGTCGGAAGGCGGTTAACTTTCGCGCGAATCATGGGCGAAAGGTAAAAAGCACAACGAGGATAAACGCAAGCGCTCCCAGGACCAACGGCGCAAGTCACGCAAACGACGAAAACGGCTTTGACGCCTTGCTCGTAGGCTGGGTGGAAAAAGGTTCTTCGTACCTCTACGGTAACAATGCTTGCTTTTGGTCCGGCAGTTCGAGCCAAAGCGACTTTGCATGGAGCCGGAACCTGAACCACAACAATACCGGCATGAGCCGTCAAAACGGCAGCGAGAAGTTCTCTATGTTGTTCAGTGTGCGATGCAAGAAAGACTGATCATCCGGCAGCCGCTTGCTCTTTCCCCAAATGTTATTCTTCCAAAAAAATTTGAAAGATCAGCGGCTTTTTAATACTTTTGTATAAAAATACAAAATACATAATTATGGTTAATCAAGAGCTAATACAACCAAAGAGTATTGTTGTAGTCGGAGGGTCGAATACAACATCCAAACCGGGAGGAAATTGCGTGCGAAATCTTATCAATGGCCGCTACGAAGGCGAGCTGTACGTTGTGAATCCAAAAGAAACAGAAGTGCAGGGACTGAAAAGTTACAATCATGTTTCACAAATCCCACCTACCGACCTGGCAATCATTGCTATTCCGGCGCATTTGTGCCTGGAAGCGATTACCGTGCTGGCTCAGGAGAAGGGAGTGAAAGCATTTATCATGTTCACCGCCGGATTCGGCGAAGAAACTAAAGAAGGGGGCGACCTGGAAAAAGAAATCGTGCGGATCGTCACCGAATCCGGAGCCAGCCTCCTGGGTCCGAATTGCATCGGTCTTCTGAACCGGTACCATCACAGTTTATTCACACTCCCGATTCCGGAGATGGATCCGATGGGCGTGGACATGGTTTCCAGTTCGGGTGGGACGTGCATCTTCATCATGGAATCGTCTATCCGGATGGGATTGCGCTTCAATTCGGTCTGGTCGATCGGCAACGGCGCCCAGATCACCGTAGAAGATGTGTTGGAATATATGGATTTGAACTTTAATCCGGAAACCGATTCCAAAATCAAACTCCTTTACATCGAAAGCATCAAGGACCCGGATAAGTTGCTGGAACATACCTCGTCCCTGATCCGGAAAGGATGCCGGATTGCCGCTATTAAGTCGGGAACGTCCGAGTCGGGAAGCCGCGCCGCCTCCTCTCACACCGGAGCAATGGCGAATCCGGACCTGGCGGTGGAAGCCTTATTCCGCAAAGCGGGAATTGTTCGTTGCTTCAGCCGCGAAGAATTGGCCACTGTCGGCGCCGTCTTCACCCTGAAGGAACTGAAAGGAAAAAACATTGCCATCGTCACCCATGCCGGAGGCCCGGCGGTTATTCTTACCGACGCTCTGGCGAAAGGCGGCATGGAAATTCCTTCTTTAATAGGAAATCCGGTAGCGGAAGACTTGAAAAAGAAATTGCTTCCGGGGTCGGCGGTCAGCAACCCGATCGACATCTTAGGGACGGGCGAACCCAAACACCTGGCAACGGCGATTGACTACTGCGAGCAGAAATTAGACAATGTAGACGGCATTGCCGTTATCTTCGGAAGCCCGGGATTGACCCGCGTGTATGAAGCATACGATGTGCTGGACCAGAAAATGAAAACCTGTTCCAAACCCATTTACCCCATCCTGCCCTCCGTAAGTACGGCTTGGGACGAAACCGATTTTTTCGTCAAGAAAGGGCACGTCAACTTCAGCGATGAAGTGGGATTGGCGAACGCGCTTACCCTGAAATTGAAAACGCCCCGTCCGCTGACAAACAACCTGGAGCTGAAAGGAGTGGACATTCCTTCGGTGCGCCGGATCATTGACCGGATTCCGGAATCGGGCTACATCGCGCCCAAATACGTGCAGGAATTGTTTAAGGTTGCCGGCATCCCGATGGTGGAAGAACTGGTGTCTTCCAACTGGAAAGAGGTCAAAGCCTTTGCCGCGAAAGCGGGATTTCCGGTGGTTGCCAAAGTGGTGGGACCGGTTCACAAATCCGATGTGGGCGGCGTGGTATTAAACATCCGTTCCGAAAAACACCTGCAAATCGAGTTCGAACGCTTGATTCAGATTCCGGATGCGACGGCGGTGATGATTCAGCCGATGTTGCAGGGAATCGAACTTTTCGCAGGCGCAAAGTACGAAGAAAAGTTCGGGCATATTGTGCTTTGCGGCTTGGGCGGTATTTTCGTCGAAATCTTCAAAGATGTGGCTTCCGGCCTGGCGCCTTTAGCAACCGAAGAAGCCTTGTCGATGATCCGTTCGCTTCGCGGGTACAAAGTGTTCACCGGCGCCCGCGGGCAAAAAGGCATTGACGAACATCAGTTTGCCAAAATCATCGTTCACCTGTCCGTGCTGCTGCGATTCGCGACGGAGATAAAGGAATTAGACATCAATCCGCTGTTGGCGACCGAAAAAGGAATCATCGCCGTCGATGCGCGGGTCCGGGTAGAAAAGTAAGCAAAGCAGGCGAAGAACAAAACGTATGATTGCTCCGGATGAAAATAACAGTATCTTTCAACTTGCCGCAGATTTTATCAATCAGACTTCCGAACATTTGTTCCTCACGGGGAAGGCGGGAACGGGAAAGACTACTTTTTTGAAATACATCCGGGCAAACACACACAAGAATGTTGTAGTGGCGGCGCCTACGGGCATCGCCGCTATCAACGCGGGCGGGGTGACCTTACATTCGCTCTTTCAACTGCCGCTCGAACCGTATATACCGGGATCTTCCGCCGTTTCGTCGAAAAAACGGTTTTTCCGCTTCTCCAAGCAAAAGCTCGACCTGCTGAAACAAATCGAATTGTTGATTATCGACGAAGTGAGTATGCTCCGCGCCGATGTGCTGGACGCTATCGACCTGTCGTTGCGGAGTATCCGGCGAAATTCCCGGCCTTTCGGAGGCGTTCAGGTGTTGTATATCGGGGATCTGTTTCAACTGCCTCCCGTGGCAAAGGAGGAAGAATGGAACCTGCTGAAAAACTATTACCGGAGTACGTTCTTCTTTCATGCCCAGGTGATTCAACAGGCAAAACCGGTTTACCTGGAATTGAAAAAAGTCCACCGGCAGGGCGATCCGGAGTTTGTCGACCTCTTGAACCGGATACGAAACAATATCGTCACGCCGGAAGACATCCGGAAACTGAACAGCCTCTACAATCCGCAGTTTACGCCCGGTCCGGAAGACAGTTACATCCTTCTTACAACGCATAATTACCGCGCAGACAGCATCAACAATGCCCGCCTTGCCGCCCTGCCGGGAACCGAACGGACGTTTTCGGGGGAAGTGTCCGGCGACTTTCCTTCGTCGTCGCTCCCTACGGAAATGCAACTCCGGCTGAAACCCGGCGCGCAGATCATGCTCCTGAAAAATGATACCGAAGAACATCGCTATTACAATGGAAAGATCGGCGTTGTGAGCGAGATTGTCGCCGACCAGATCCATGTTTACCTGTCCGACACAAACGATACGGTGATCCTGAAAAAGGAAACCTGGGAAAACCGGCAGTATGACCTGGACAAGAAAACCGGCAATATTACGGAAGAGGTGTTGGGCGCTTTTTCCCAATATCCCATCCGGTTGGCGTGGGCGATCACCATCCACAAGAGCCAGGGTCTGACGTTCGAAAAAGCAATCATCGACGCCGGGGCTTCGTTTGCCGCCGGGCAGACGTACGTGGCGTTGAGCCGCTGCACTTCGCTCAAGGGGGTTGTGCTGTATTCCAAGATTCATCCCAACTGTATCATTACAGACCGTTATGCCCTGGAATTTAGCGGAAACGAACGGTCTGAAGCGGATTTGCTTCAACTTTTCTCCCAAGGGAAACGGAAATTCTGGGCGGAACGGCTCCTCCTGTACTTCGATTGGAAGCCGATGTACACCGTTATCCGGGAAATGGAGAAACTGTTGGAGGGAAAGGACAGCCCGGAATACCACCCGGTGCGGACATTGGTACAAAGTTCCAGGCAAACAGTCCGGGAGTTGGAAGACGTTACGCTGAAGTTCCGTCAGCAACTGATGCAAATCACGCGGATGCAGGAAACCGACACGGATGTTTCTTTCCTGAA
>JAIRSN010000192.1 GCA_031255425.1 Dysgonamonadaceae bacterium | reverse complement strand
GTCAGTGCAAAAAGAAAGGGATCGTTCACCAAGAACAATCCCTAACCAACATTATATAAACATGAGAACGATGAAAACAACTTTGTGTAAAGAATGATTTGTTTATTTATTTTCGTCATTAATTACATGACAAAGGTATCGCATTTCGAACCCGGAGAAAAGCTATTCTACGAGTGAATTTGCGGCGGAAAAAACCTTTTTCCGTATATTTCGCCAACCGCATTTTCATTATAAGCAAAACAGGGAAAATGCGAATCGCCGAAATATGATTTCCGTATAATTTCCGTCACAATTATCGGCAGAGCGTAATTCGAAGTGACAGTCTGCCGCATTTCCCGTTTCTTCGTAAGCCGGCGCCGGATTTTTACAAAAAATACTCCGATTGCATTTCACATTGGCTGTAAAAGAGTATCGATTGCTTTCCCATTTTGTTAAATGGCCGTACATTAGTGTCCCATAAAATCAAAAAAATTAAACGCTCTTAAGTATAACTAATTTGATGTGTTATGAAAAATAATCAAGTGTATGATGCGCTGTTAGACGAAATCAGGAAAAAAATTCCTCAGAATTCCAAGTTGGTAAGTAAATTGGTCGATATATTGTGTATCGAAAAAGAAGCCGTCTACCGGCGGTTGAGGCGCGAAGTCCCGTTTACTTTTCAGGAGATTGTGAGGCTTTCCAAAACCTTGGGCATTTCGTTGGATCATATTCTCAATATCGATTCGCATAAAAACCGGGTCTTTCAGTTGAAGTTGATCGAGTACATGGACCCGCACGAAATCGACTATTCGATGATACAGGATTATGTGAACATTATCCGGAATTCGAAAAATGAAAAGAACACCGAAACCGGCATCGTTTCCAACATCATACCGCAAACGCTTTATACCGGGTTTAAACTTATTTCCCGGTTCTATGTCTTCAAATGGCACTATCATTATAATTACAACCAGATAAAACCTTTTCACGAAACTTTCGTTCCGGAACGGATCTCGACGCTGTTTGAGTCCTGCTACAACGAGTCGAAGAACATACACACCACCTCTTACATCCTCGACAACCAGATGATTCAGAACCTGATCAACGACGTGAAGTATTTCAACAGCATCCGGCTTATCAAGGACGAAGACCTGGCACTGATCAAAGAAGAACTGGTACAGTTCCTCGACTATATGGAGACAATCGCCGTCAGCGGATTCTTCCCGGAAACAAAAAACAAGGTGCAGATTTATATCTCCAGCATAAATATCGATACCAATTATACCTATATGGATACCCAGAATTACAAGCTGAGCATGATCTGGACGTTTATCCTGACGTTTACCATCTCCATCGACCGGAAAACTTTCGACCTGATAAAAAGCTGGTTCTGGTCGATTATCCGCAACTCGTCCCTGATAACGGTGACCGGGGAAAAAGAACGGATCCTCTTTTTTGAAACGCAACGGCGGATCATCGAAGAATTTTGACACGCAGTGTCTTTTATATTTTTGGGAGGCAGTCCCCCTATGCGTAGCAGATACACCGTACTCTTTAAAATTATAAAAGCGGCTGTGCCGCCGGATAACGATAGAAATTGTTATCTTTGTTCCGGCTAATTAAAATGAATGATCATGCTGGATTATATTAAAGGTGAAATTGTTGAACGGACCCCGGCGTCCGTGGTGGTGGAAGCAGGCGGATTGGGGTATTTTATCCATATCTCGTTGAATACGTATTCGGTTTTGAGCGAACTGAAAACCTGCAAACTGTTTGTCTACGAGGTGATCCGGGAAGATGCGCACCAGCTTTTCGGCTTCTCGGACAAGCGCGAACGCGAACTGTTCCTGTTGCTTATCTCCGTCTCCGGGGTAGGGGCGAACACCGCCCGCATGGTGCTGTCGTCCCTGGCGATCTACGAACTCGAAGGCATCATTTCGTCCGGCAACACCTCCGCTTTGAAAACCGTCAAGGGAATCGGCAGCAAAACCGCCGAGCGAATTATCCTGGACCTGAAAGATAAAATAAAACCCCGCGACTTCCCCTCCGGAACGGCTGCCGCCTCTCCGCTGAACTCCGAAACCGCCAAAGAAGCCGTGTCTGCATTGGTGATGCTGGGATTCAATCTCCCCGCTTCGCAGAAGGTCGTTCACCAGATTGCGAAGGAAAATCCCGCTTTTACCGTAGAACAGATTATCAAAAGGGCTTTGACGCTGCTCTGAAATTATCCTCCGATTTAACAACTCAAGGACAATAAAAACCAATCGAATACCGTTAAAAATAGTAAAAGATCCGTAGAAGTATTAACGACATGAATATAGTTACACACAGGCCTTTTTCCGTGAGCGAAACGGAAACCGGGATGAAAAATACCGAGATTATTCATCCTTCGCACGATTCTTTAGAAAAAGGAAACCGGCTCTTTATCACTTGCGGAGGCAACACCGGCAGTTCGCTGGTCGCCGGGCAAATAACCTGTGAAACGATTAAAACTTACTTTCATTCTTTCCTGGACGGGCAGGAAGATATTTCCGTCGACTTTATCGAAAAAGCCATCCGGATGGGGGAAATTGCCCTGTCGGAATACCGGAAAAGCCATCCGGAGCGGCAGGAACTGTCCACGGCTTTGTCGCTGTTTTACCTGGCTTCCGATTGCGTTTACCTGTGCCAGATCGGGGAAAGCCGGATTTACCAGATACGGGAAAACCGGATTGTTTACGAAACCATCGACGCTTCGCCCGGCCGGAAAATCCGGGGCGCCCACCAGCCGGTGGAGATTAATGTGGTGATTCTGAAAGACGTGCGTCCCGACGACCAGTTCCTGATTTCCAACTGCAATCCCTTCAATGCGCAGGACGAAAAGAATATCTGCGAAATCCTGAAAGTACACGCCACGGCGGAAGAAAAACTTTCGCAGATAAAAACATACTACCTGAATAAGTACAAAAGGCGTTTTTCCGGTCATCTCGTCCCGCTCCGGGGCGTATACGATGCACAGGCAATTAAACGCAAAATAAACAAGCTGGTCTATTCCTTTATTTAATTGCCTGTGAAGTCAAACCGCTTTCAGGCTCATATCTAAACTTTTGATGGAGTGCGTAAGTGCGCCGGCGGAGATGTAGTCCACGCCCGTTTCGGCATAGGCGCGGAGCGTGTCGCCGGTGATGCCGCCCGAAGATTCCAGTTCGTACCTTCCGCCGACCCGTGACACCGCTTCCCGCGTGTCCGCCACGCTGAAATTGTCCAGCATGATCCGGTCGATTCCGCCTACCCGCAGCGCTTCTTCCAGCTCTTCAAAGTTGCGGACTTCGACCTCTACCGGCAGTTGTTTCCCTTTTTCCCGCAGGTATTCCCGGGTCCGGACGATGGCGTTTTCGATTCCTCCGGCAAAGTCAATGTGGTTGTCTTTCAGGAGAATCATATCGAAAAGCCCGATCCGGTGATTCGTCCCGCCGCCCACGGCGACCGCTTCCTTTTCGAGGATGCGCAAACCGGGCGTTGTCTTGCGGGTGTCCAGCACTTTCGCCCGGGTCCCTTCCAGCAGTTTCACATACTTCCGGGTGGTGGTGGCGATGCCGCTCATCCGCTGCATCACGTTCAGTACCAGCCGCTCGGTCTGCAACAGCGACTGCACCTTGCCTTCCACCGTGAAGGCGATGTCGCCCGGCTTCACTTCCGTTCCGTCGGGGATCAATACGTTCATGCGCAACCCTGCATCGAAGGCGTGGAAAATCTGTCCGGCTACCGCTACGCCCGCCAGAATGCCTTCTTCCTTGACCAACAACTGCACTTTGCCTTGCGCCGTCGCCGGAATGGTCGCCAGCGTTGTGTGGTCGCCGTCGCCAATGTCTTCTTTGAATGCCAGCCGGATCAGTTCGTCTATCAATTCCTGTTTCATCTTTCTTCGGTTTATAAGCCTATTTTTTTTGTTAATTCTTTGGATAAAACGTCTTTGTGTACGACGATGTTGATCGTTTTATACCTTACATAGGGAACGGATGCATACCAGATGCCGTCGTAGGCGACTTTGGTCCCCCACGAGTTTTTCACCAAGTAGTATTTCGTGCCGTTCTGGTCCTGCGCGGTGCCGTAGATCAACATGCCGTGGTCGTCGGTCGTTTCGTAGTTGTCGAACGCTTCCTGCCGCATTTCCTGCGTGATCTGTTTTTCCGGGAGGGGCGCCGACAGGCTGCTCACGGGGTCTTCCTTCGCGCCTGTCCAGCGTGCCTGGTCGGAGCCGGCGCTTTCTGCCGCTTCCGTGTCGGGGACGATGGCAATCCCTTTCCGGCTGAATCCTTTTTCGCTGACATCGGTCGCCCAGGCTACGGTGTATCCTTTTTCAATCGCCCGGTCGATGACTTGCATCAGTTCGTCCAACGGCAGGTTGTAGGAATACGACCACTGCCAGTTGTCGGGAATCTCGATGGGGAAGGAGGTGTAAAACGGGTGGTGCGTGAAGGAGGTCAGCGACACATAATCGCCGGGCCGGATTCCCAACGATTGCGCAAAGCCTTGCGGCGTATACTGCGTGCCGTTGTAGTCGAACGTTTCGGGACATTTCCCCAGGTAGGCGTCCAGAATGCCGGAAAAGCCTTCGTACCAAGCGGTAGACAGCTTTTTGTTCGGGTTCTTGATCACGGCTCCGACGTATGCTTTCAGCAGCATGTCCAGTTCGCCGTGCCGGTGCAACGGTTCGCCGTAGTTCAGTCCGGGCTGCACCGCGTCGGGTACGATGCCGTACTGTTGAATCCCTGCCAGGATGTCGGCACAGGAGCCGCCTCCCGCGAAATTGATCGTCCCTGCCATCCGGACGTATTTCTTTGCTTTGTCTTCGTAACTTTTGCGGACAAGGTACATCTCGGACAGGTCGTGTGTGCCTTTTCCCTGCCGTAACAGTTCGGCTTCGATCAGTCCGATGCTCGAAAAACTCCAGCAGGTTCCCGAACTTGCCTGGTTTTTTACGGTTGTGATGGGGATTTCTTTCGTTGTTGTAAATTGAAAGGCGGGTTTGGTTTCTTCCTGTGTATATGCTATAATTGTATACAGGAAGGAAATGAATAGGATGAAAATTTGTTTCATGATTTTGAATTTAGTAATTAATATGGGGCAAAGATAAGGGAATTTTTTCATCTTAGAGGCGCAGCCGCTTTTATTTTTTGGGGGCGGGCGCCATCGCCGATACCCAAGGCGTTGCCGTTGGGCTGGGTTATTCAACCCGTTCTGGGTTGGCGGCGCAGCCGCTTTTACTTCTATTAATGATGCATAGGATACGGCATTGTGCGATGCCCTTTCATCACATCCTATATATATGGGTAAAAGCGGCTGCGCGGCTGATTTTTCACCCGGTTTCGTTGCAATTTAAAAAAATATTGTATCTTTGTTCCAGGCAAATCCCTGTAAACGGATTGAATAGAGAAACTTTTTACCTTGTT
>JAIRSN010000074.1 GCA_031255425.1 Dysgonamonadaceae bacterium | reverse complement strand
ATACCTGTTGGAGTACGGATGCCAACCGCGAACTGTTGACAGCGGTCACCGAAGCGTTGCAAATCAGTTTCCACGACAATTTCCCCCTGACCGTGTACCTCTCCCGGAACGGCGGGATTCTGTATTCTTCTGCCGGGTACCGTATTGCAACCGGCGAGGAGGTGTTGAGGATTATTCGCAGGGAATAAGGTTTTGAACTTTATACAAAGTTTTTTGGAGGCTGTCCCAAAATTCCTCATTGCTTCCTCAAAAAATAAAAGCGGGGGCACCGCCAAAAAGAATAATCAGGATTATTTATTACCTTTGCGGGAATGTAAAATTTTATATTGTATGATACAAGAAACCAAGGTAAAAGAAATGGAAAGCGTAGTGATCCGATTCTCCGGCGACTCGGGAGACGGAATGCAACTCGCCGGGACGATTTTTTCTAATCTCTCCGCCGAATTGGGAAACGAAATCATTACTTTTCCCGACTACCCCGCCGAAATCCGAGCGCCTCACGGTACGCTGAGCGGAGTTTCCGGCTTTCAAATGCAACTCGGCGCCAAAAAAATCTATACGCCGGGGGATAAAGCCGATGTGCTGATCGCCATGAACCCGGCGGCGCTTAAAGTAAATGCCCAATTCCTTAAACCGCATTCAGTCGTGATTATCGACATGGATTCCTTTCAGGCGGAAGACCTGAAGCGGGCGATGTTTCAGACCGATAACCCGTTTGAAGAGCTGGGATTAACCTCTGTTCAGATTGTCGCTGCACCGATTACTCAAATGTGCAAAAGCTGTCTGGAAAGTATCGCCGACAACAAACAGGCCCTCCGGAGCCGGAATATCTTCGCTCTCGGACTGGTTTGCTGGCTGTTTAACCGTCCTTTGGAAATCGTAGAGAAACTGCTGTCCGAAAAGTTCAAGAAGAAACCGAATGTCTTGGAGGCCAACTTGCAGGTCTTGCAGTCCGGATTCAACTACGGACACAACAAACATGCGTCCGTCTCTACCTACCGCATCGAAACCGTTTCCCAGAAAAAGGGATTCTACACCGATGTAAACGGAAATAAAGCAACCGCCTACGGGCTGATTGCCGCCGCCGAAAAAGCCGGATTGCCGCTCTTCCTCGGATCGTATCCCATCACTCCTGCCACCGACATTATGCAGGAATTATCCGCCCGAAAAGAATTAGGCGTGAAAGTGATGCAGACCGAAGACGAAATCGCCGGAATCTGTACCGCTATCGGCGCTTCTTTTGCCGGGAACCTGGCGGTGACAAGCACCTCCGGACCCGGGCTGGCGTTGAAAAGCGAAGCCATCGGGCTGGCGGTCATCGCCGAAATCCCCCTGGTCGTTGTGGATGTGCAACGCGCAGGCCCCTCCACCGGGATGCCCACCAAAAGCGAACAGACCGACCTCGCCCAGGCGCTGTATGGCAGAAACGGCGAAAGTCCCGCGGTGGTATTGGCGGCTCTCTCGCCGACCGATTGCTTCGACTCGGCTTTCTGGGCGGCAAAAATCGCATTGGAACACATGACTCCGGTGATTCTGCTGACCGACGGATACATCGCCAACGGTTCTTCTGCCTGGCGAATCCCCGACATGAAGGAATATCCCGACATCCGCCCGCCTTATGTGACGCCCGGAATGCGGGAGGAATGGTTGCCCTACCAGCGAAACCCGGAAAACGGCGTCCGCTACTGGGCTGTTCCGGGAACCGAAGGGTTTATGCACCGCATCGGCGGACTGGAAAAAGACTTCACGACCGGCGTTATTTCCACCGACCCTGCCAACCACCAGAAAATGGTGAGGACCCGCCAGGCTAAAATCGACAACATCGCTGCCGCCATTCCCCCACAAACGGTAATGGGCGACGAGGACGCCGAGTTGCTGGTGATCGGATGGGGCGGAACTTACGGCCACCTGTCCGAAGCGGTCGAAAAGGTGCGGGAGTCGGGACGGAAAGTCGCTTTTACGCATTTCCGCTACATCAATCCATTGCCCCAAAACACGGAAACTATCTTGCGGAAATATAAGAAGGTACTCGTAGTGGAACAGAACTTGGGACAGTTTGCGGGATACCTGCGCGCAAAAATCAACGGATTCAATCCCGGGCAATTCAACCGCGTGAAAGGACAACCGTTTATCGTTTCCCGGCTGGTGGAAGAGATGATTGAATTAATAAACCAATAACAAGAAAAAATTGAATTCCCAATGATATATCAAGCAAATGATTTCAAAAGCCCGCAATTAGTCAGATGGTGTCCGGGCTGTGGTGATTACGGCGTGTTGAGCAGCCTGCACAAGGCGATGGCACAGTTGGAAGTGGCGCCGCACGACGTTGCGGTGGTGTCGGGCATCGGCTGTTCTTCCCGTTTGCCTTACTATATGAATACCTACGGCTTTCATACGATTCACGGACGGGGAGCGGCGGTGGCGACCGGCGTAAAGGTGGCGAATCCCCGCCTGTCGGTCTGGCTTGCCACCGGCGACGGCGACTGCCTTGCCATTGGCGGAAACCATTTTATCCATGCCGTAAGAAGAAATATCGACCTGAATATTCTGCTGATGAACAACAAAATCTACGGCCTGACAAAGGGGCAATACTCCCCGACTTCGGCACGCGGATTTGTCTCCAAGTCTTCGCCTTTCGGCACGATCGAAGATCCTTTCCGCCCCGCCGAACTGACAATCGGGGCAAGAGGCAGGTTCTTCGCCCGGACAATCGACACGGACGTCAAAAATTCGCAGAACATCCTGGTGGCGGCGGCAAAGCACAAAGGCACTTCGGTGGTGGAAGTCCTCCTGAACTGCGTCATCTTCAACGACGGGATTCACGACGGCATCACGGCGCGCGAAAACCGTCCCGACAGGACGATCTTCCTCCGGCACGGCGAAAAAATGATTTACGGAAAGGACAACAACAAGGGAATCGTTCAGGAGGGTTTCAGCCTGAAGGCGGTCACCATCGGCGAAGGAGGCTACTCGCCGGAAGATGTGCTGGTACACGACGCCACGACTGCCGACCCCTCGCTCCACCTGCGGTTGGCGCTGATGGACGGGAACGAACTGCCCGTTGCGCTGGGCGTGATCCGCGAAGTGGAGGCGCCGACCTACGACTGCGAAATGGAGGATCAAATCAACCGGGTGAAAGCAAAGAACGCGGCTCGCACGTTAAATGAATTTCTGATGTCGGGAGATGTCTGGGAAGTGAAATGAACCGGGCGAAGCGGAGCGCTGTCACTGGTACAGGTAGCGCTTGATGCTTCGTTTCGGTGTCTTCTCAAACTCGTCGGGATGCAACTGTATCTCGGCGAGTTTTTCGTAAGAAGCAACCATACGGTTCAGGGTAATCTGATTTTGCTTCATGATTTTTTCCAGCTCTTCGGTGTGTATTCCGGCCGCGGCGACGGCATCGGCATCGGGACAAACCAGGGCGATGAGCCGCCCTTTGCGTTCGACAACCAGACTCTCCAGGATGAAAGGAAGGTTGTCGAGCTTGGCTTCTATCTCTTCGGGATAGATGTTCTGGCCGCTGGCGCTCAGGATAACGCTTTTCAGCCGGCCGCGGATGAAAAGGTTGTTGTCCGGGTCGATCGTCCCCAAGTCGCCTGTCCGGAGCCAGCCGTCGGCGGTGAATGCCTGCCGGGTGGCTTCTTCGTTTTTGTAGTACCCGCGCATCACGTTTTGCCCGCGGACTTGTATTTCGCCGGCTTTGTGGTGCGGATCTTCGGAGTCGATGCGCGCCTCCATGCAGGGAAGTACTTTTCCGCAGGAGTGAGGCACGTAGTCGGGATGGAGCGAAAAGCTGATCAGCGGGGCACATTCGGTCATCCCGTAGCCGACCGAAACGGGAAAGTCGATCTTCTGCATAAATTCTTCGACTTCGGCATTCAGCGGGGCGCCGCCGATGATGATTTGTTTGAAATTCCCACCGAAGGCGGTCATCAACCGGCTGCGTATTTGCTTGTAAATCGCTTTCCGGAGGGGAGGGACCCGGAGGGCGAGCTTGACGATCCGCTTGGAAAGCAGGGGCAAGAGCATCTTTTTATAGATTTTCTCCAGGATCAGGGGAACGGAGAGGATCAGCACGGGACGGATTTCGTCGAAGGCTTTTATCAGTATCTTGGGCGAGGGGATTTTGCCGAGCAACGTGATGTGGCATCCTTCGGAGAGGGCGTAGAGAAACTCGAAAGCGGTGCCGTAGGTATGCGCCAGGGGGAGGAAGGAGAGCATGTTGTCTTTCCCCCGGAGGCGGAAGATACGGTGCGCGAAGGTGATGTTTCCGGAGAGGTTTCCGCCGGTAATCATGACGCCTTTGCTGAATCCGGTGGTGCCGGAAGTATAGTTCAGGACGAGGACTTCGTCGTCCGGGACGTCCGGGTAACGGATGTCTTTTGCTTCGAATCCACGCGGGTATTTCTGCCGGAATTTGTCCTTGAGGGTGGGGATAAATGCCGCCAGATGATCGCCGTCTTTTTGATACAGCAGGCTGAAATCGGCGAGCGAAAGGGCGACTTTCAGCTGGGGCATCTGTTCTTTTTCCAGCGTTTCGAAGATCGAAGCGGAGGTAAACAGGAAAGCGGATTCGGAGTGGTCGATGATATGCTGGATGTCGATGGCATTAAAATCCTGCAAGATGGGGACAACCACGGCGCCGCGGGTCACAACAGCCATGTAGGCGATGCACCAATGGGCGTTGTTTTTCCCCACCAGCGCGACTTTATCGCCTTTTTTCACGCCACATTCGTCGAAAAGGGTATGGAGTTTATCAATTTCCGCCGCGACTTCACAGTAGAAATACACGATGTCTGTTCCGTAGTCGCTGAAAGCCGGATTATTAAAGTTGTCTTTGAAGCACTTCTCAAAAAGTTTAATAAAATTTTCGTTTTGCATGGCACATTTTTTAATGTTGTGTGCAAATATACGAAATTTTTCTTTTTCCAATGCCAATAAAATCATTTCTTTCTGCTTGGCTACGGAGGCGGAGGAACTCCGTCCCTCCGCCTCCGTAGCCAGTTTCACTTATCCCGAATATTAAAACTCATCTGCGCCTTGCCCTTGTACGCCCCCTTGCCATGCAAGATAATCGTAGCCGTTCCGGGGCGGTTATTGTTGCGGTATGCCAGGTCGAAATCGACCGAAAAGACCAGTTTTTTCTTCTCGACAAACACCTCCGGCAACACGACAACCGGTTCACCTTCGTACACCTGGTCGGGGATAGACTTCATGTTCGCCCTTTTGATGCTTTTCTTCGGCTGGTGGTAACCATGCAGTTTAAAATACTTGATTTGCGCGTTCAGTTCATCGGCAAACCCTGCGTAATCCGATTCGCCGTTGACCATCGCGAGCGCCATAATCATTTTGACGATAGCGGAATACACCCCGTCCACCTGTTTGCGGACATCGCGCAGTTTTTCCTTCGGCCGGGCAGCCTTTTCGGCGCTCCGCAACCGGAACAGGGATTGAAACTCCTTCTGCGCCGCGTCCAGTTC
>JAIRSN010000184.1 GCA_031255425.1 Dysgonamonadaceae bacterium | reverse complement strand
GCCGTACGGTTTGCGGTAGAAGACCCTGCCGGATTATTGGCTTCATACACAACCGACAATGCTGCCGGTACGGTTACTTTGACATTCAAAAGTTTGGCTGATATAAAGACTAAGGTCGGCGAAGCCGATCGTACCCATGCTAAAAAGATTACGATTACCGCATCTTTCCTTGACAATCGCGGTACAAAGAAAAAAGCAGACTTGGTTGTTCGCGTTCAGAATGCGCCGGTGGGCTGTTCGGTACGGAGAGTAGATGATCCGGAAAAGACGAATCCGGCCATAAACGGTTGGCTTACCTTTATGTGTTACAATCTGGGCGCCGATCCGGATTACAGCGATCCGGCGAAACAAAAGGAGTATATTCCTTTTCCGAATACCAGCGGCTCAACGGACCACACGGTTTACGGCGATTTGTATCAATGGGGGCGTGCAGGCGACGGTCACCAGCGCCGGGATTTGGCTCCTGAAAATATATGGCCTTCCGACCATCTTGGCGAAACATCCGGTTTTACGGAAGACCCTGTTCCCAACAATGCAGCGAATATAGATATGACTACTTATCAAATTTTGGAAACGGACGCTCGCTTCGGTAAATTTATTCGCCGACTCTCCGGCACTGATGCTCCCGCTGACTCTAATTTCGACTGGATTGCCGGAACCACACCAGTATATAATAACCGATGGAACATCGGTACGGAAGAATCACCGGTAAAAGCGCCCGCCGATCCTTGTCCTGATGGCTGGCGTGTTCCTACGCATACCGAATGGGCAAGCATTTATGGTACGACAACTGATTGTGTTTCCCAGATAGATTGTTTCGACAACGCCAAGGTCAATAAATGGGACCGGGATTTCGCAAAACCTTCCGGAAATTCAGTCACACACGGCATCTTGCTGACTCCTTCCGGTGCAGCAGGGAATACTGCTTATGACTCATCTCCTACTCTTTTCCTTCCTGCCGGCGACGATCGCAATTTCGACCACGCTACTCTTAACAGTAACGGTGCGACCTCTACTTACTGGAGTAGTAGCGTCGTAGCAGGGGATGTTAGCGCTTACCGCCTGCGCAGTAGCTCTATGAGCGTGTGCCCGAGCTATATAGATTATCGGTCGTACGGGGCTTCGGTCCGCTGCGTGTCGGAATGATTGACAATTAAATCCCCGGAATATATTTAATTAAACGGATGAAGGTGTCCCGAAAGGATGCCTTCTTTTATTATTAGCGGCTGCCGCAGCCAAGCAGATACGCCGTGCCTCCCAAAATTATAAAAGCGGCTGAGCCGCCAAAAAAGAACAATCAGGCGAGCCGGAGGCGCAGCCTGAAAGAAAAGAATCAGGGGCGGGATCATTTTATCCCGCCCAGTTCTCCCTGTCCAAGTTCCGGTAACTGATTGCTTCGCCGATATGGTGCGACTGCACATTCTCCGCGCCCTCCAGGTCGGCAATCGTCCGCGCGACCCGCAGGATCCGGTCGTAAGCGCGAGCCGAGAGGCTCAGGCGGTCCATCGCATTTTTCAGCAGCATCAAACCATTTTGGTCGGGCTGAGCGTGCGCGTGCAAGAGGCGCGTGTGCATCTGTGCATTGCAATAAATCCCCTCCTCTTCCGCAAACCGGCTTTCCTGCACCTTCCGGGCTTGCACCACCCGCCGGCGAATCTCGGCGCTGGACTCCGCCGGACGGGTGTCCGAAATAGCCTCGAAAGGAACCGGGGCAATCTCAATCTGAATGTCGATCCGGTCCAACAACGGACCCGACAGGTGATGCAAGTACTTCTGTATCTGCTGCGGCGCACAAACACAGGCTTTGTTCGGATTATTGAAATGCCCGCAGGGACAGGGATTCATCGAGGCAACCAGCATAAACCCCGCCGGGTATTCCACGGTAAACCGCGCCCTGGAAATGGTTATTTTCCGGTCTTCCAGCGGCTGGCGGAGGACTTCCAGAACGCTCTTGTTAAACTCGGCGATTTCGTCCAGAAACAGCACACCGTTGTGCGCAAGGCTGATCTCGCCGGGTTGCGGGTAGGACCCGCCGCCCACCATCGCCACGCTCGAAATGGTGTGGTGCGGATTCCGGAACGGGCGGACGGCAATCAGCGATCCGTGGTGGTTGATTTTTCCGGCTACCGAATGGATTTTGGTCGTTTCGAGGCTCTCGCTCAGGGACAGGGGCGGAAGGATGGACGGAATCCGCTTGGCTAACATGCTCTTCCCGGCGCCCGGCGCGCCGACGAAAAGCAAGTTGTGTCCGCCGGCACAAGCCACTTCCAATGCCCTTTTCACGCTTTCCTGCCCCTTCACTTCCGAAAAATCCAGGTCCATGACCGACTGGTTGGCATAAAATTCTTTCCTCGGGTCGACAACCGTTTTTTCGGCGGTCGCTTCGTCATTGAAAAACCGGATCACGTCCATCAGGGTGTCCATCCCGTAGACATCCAGTCCGGCGACGACCGCGGCTTCACGGGCGTTGGTCCCGGGAAGGATCATGCCCTTGAACCCCTCCTTTTTCGCTTTGACGGCAATCGGCAAAACGCCCCTGACCGGTTTCAACTTCCCGTCCAAAGACAATTCGCCCATCATCAGGTAATCCCCCGTTTTGTCGGTCTTCAGCTTTTCGGCGCCGGCAAGGATACCGATAGCCAGGGGCAAATCGTACGCCGAGCCTTCCTTGCGAATATCGGCAGGCGCCATATTGATAACAATTTGATTCCGGGGAAATTTGATTCCGTTAAACTCCAAAGCAGACCGGATCCGCTCGTGCGATTCCTTGATGCTGACGTCGGGAAGACCGACCAAAAAGAACTTAATCCCTTTACTGCAATTGACTTCGATTGTGATAATCGTGGCATGAACGCCCTGAAGGGCTGCCGCATACGTTTTCGTTAACATCGTTACATAGTTAAGCGTTAAAAAATAATGGTTACTTTGCGATACGCTGTGTATCGTTTATTTGATCCGTTCCCGCAACAGGATTTCAATTTCGCCGACCGAATCGTGAGCGGCAACTATTTTACGTTGGTTGTCTATCAAAAAATAGTCCGGTAAGGTATTGATATTATATAATGTAAGCAACGGCGAAGCCAATCCCTGCCGGTCCAGTCCCTGCTGCCACGAAATCGCATATTTCCGGGCGATCTGTTCCCATTCGACAGGGTCTTCGTCGAAAGCAATGCTTAAGATAGCGAGCTTTTTTTCGGAATATCTTTTCCGCAGTTTCTTCAGGACGGGGTAGGTTTCATCGTAGCAGTTGCAGGCGAAACTTTCGAAGGCAAGCAGCAGGAAACGGTCTTTGAACGAATCCAGCGTAAGCGTATCGCCTTTCACATCGACTACCGAAAATCCGGGCGCCAAACTTCCGGGGGTCGTTTGCAAGATCCGGTGGTAAACCGTATTCAGCCGGGCATACAACAGGTCTTCTTTGGCGGGACTTTCGATCAGCGACAAACACCTGCCGAGCGTACCCGGGTCTTCGTCCTCCATCAAATAGTCCTGTATCACCACCAGAGAAGCAATTGATGCCGGATGGTCTTTTATAAAGTTTTCGGCGCTGGAAAGCAGCGTGTCCTTGCTTGCGCCCTTGTTTTGTTGTTTGAATCCCGTCAGCAAATCATTGATTTCATTGCCATTGATTTCGATCCGTTCGGGATCGTTCACATTTCCCGCCACCGTGATTGTTTCGCCGTTCCGCACCCAGACCGTCACCCACGCCGACTGCTCTTCCATATAAAAGATCACCGGCGCAATGGAATCGCCGGAAGACACAAACGAAAACCTCCCTTCTTTTGCAATCAGGGTGTCGATTTTAATCTTGTGATCGTCCGTCGTCACGGCATAAACGGTATAGTTGGTGAGTCCGTCCACGCGCCCTTCCACCACATACGATTTGTTGTCACCGCATCCGGTTAAAAACAAAATAGTGAATACTATGTAAAGTGCAAGACAATGTTTCATCAGTCGTATAAATTGCTTTTTATATAAAGAACGTCAAAGGTAAAAATTTGTTTTAATATTTTATAACATTTTTCATCAAAAATGAAATTTATTCCGGGGGGAAAGACGGAAAACGGGTCGTGCCCCGGTTCCTGATTGTTCTTTTGCCCCGGGGCAAAAGTATGTTTACAACCGAATTCATGCTTGTGGAAACTCCCGAAAACAAAAAAATAAATTGAATTACGTATTAAATTCTTAAAAAGATGCAACTTTGAAAGATTTTCACTA
>JAIRSN010000164.1 GCA_031255425.1 Dysgonamonadaceae bacterium | reverse complement strand
CCCATATTAAAAACCTTGTACATTTCTTTCCACTCCGTACCCGATTGTTCTTGAATCAAGCGGAAAAGCGGAGGAACAGGGAATAGATTGTTTTTAGTGATTTTTAGTTTATCCACAAAATGCAAGACTTTCGTTTGCGCTCCGCCGGAAACATGCACCATCCCATGAATATGCGGACGCAATTCTTTTAGTACCGGTTTGATAACCGGTGCATACGTCCGCGTGGGCGAAAGTACTAATTTTCCTGCGTCAATATTCAGACCTTCAATGACATCCGTCAATCGTTTTTTCCCGGAATAAATCAGATCTGCCGAAACATTGGGGTCGTAGCTTTCGGGATATTTTTCTGCCAGGTAATGCGCGAAAATATCATGACGGGCGGAAGTCAATCCGTTACTTCCCATGCCGCCGTTGTATGCCGGTTCATACGTGGACTGTCCGCAAGAACTCATGCCAACGATTACATCTCCTGCCTGAATATGAGCATTATCAATCACATCCGAACGTTTCATCCGGCAAGTAACGGTGCTGTCTACGATGATTGTGCGCACCAAATCGCCTACATCGGCAGTTTCGCCGCCGGTAGGATAAATCGTTATGCCCAGGCGGCTCAGTTCTTCGCACAATTCGTTTGTCCCCTGAATAATAGCCGAAATTACTTCGCCCGGAATCAAATGCTTATTGCGCCCGATGGTAGAAGACAGCAGGATATTTTCCGTGGCACCAACGCAAAGCAAATCATCCACATTCATAATCAAGGCGTCCTGAGCAATCCCTTTCCATACGGACAAATCGCCTGTTTCTTTCCAGTACAGATAAGCCAAAGAAGATTTTGTACCGGCGCCGTCGGCATGCATAATGTTGCAATATTCGGGATCGTTGCCCAATACATCCGGGATTATTTTACAAAAAGCCTTGGGAAATAATCCTTTATCAATATTCCGGATGGCGTTGTGAACATCTTCTTTTGAGGCAGAAACCCCGCGTTGCATATAACGTTGTTCGTTCATATTCGTTGATTTTTTGCAAAAGTAATCAAAATAGCGGATAATATGAATTAAGAACCGGAATAGCGCCAAATTTATAAGAGAAATCGAACGGAACTCATAAAAAAGAGAGGAAGTGAACTGTGCCGGGCTCGAACCGGCGACCTCTGCCCTGTCAAGGCAGCGCTCTGAACCAACTGAGCTAACAGTTCGAGGGTGCAAATATATGAAAAAATTTCGTGCGAACCGCTAAAAAAGCAGTTTTTTTTGCTCAAAGGAAAGTATAAAGGGTGATAGGGACCAGGGCACTTTAAAAAATGAAAGCCGCTGCATCGCCATTTATTAAAATATCATTTGCGGGGCTCCCGGCGGCGCAGCCGCTTTTATATTTAACGAAGCAATGGGACAAAAAAAAGAAAAATCAGGAACAATGTCTCCCGAAAAGAAAAGACACTGCGTGTCCGCAAAAAAGGCTTTTATCAAAATGTCATTTGCGGGGCTCCCGGCGGCGCAGCCGCTTTTATATTTAACGAAGCAATGGGACAAAAAAAAAGAAAAATCAGGAACAATGTCTCCCGAAAAGAAAAGACACTGCGTGTCCGCAAAAAAGACTTTTATCAAAATGTCATTTGCGGGGCTCCTGCAAGTAAGAATACTATCAAAAAGTGATTTGCGGGGCTCCCGCAAATAACAATTGAAAGTGAAAGTTACTTGCGGGGCTCCCGCAAACGAGAATTCAGTTGGAAAATTACTTGCGGGGCTCCCGCAAACGAGAATTCAGTTGGAAAGTTACTTGCGGGGCTCCCGCAAACGAGAATTCAGTTGGAAAGTTACTTGCGGGGCTCCCGCAAACGAGAATTCAGTTGAAAAGTGGCTTGTGCTTTCAACCTTAAAAATAAAAGAGGCTGCGTTTAACTCGTAATTCATAGCCGATAAATTTAAAGAAGTCTCATTCTTATGTTTATATAAAACAGCTTGTCTTTACCGGAACCGGATACACAAACAGGATACGATGACTGACAAACATTCTAAATAGATTAACGACAATGGCTTTTTTCTCCGGAAAGAGACGCAATTAAAATTTTATTAAGTATGAAATCGAAATAATTTTAATGATATTGATACCGGCAATTCCAGTGACAGCAAAACAGGGGCAATTTTAGGTGTAATTCAAAACAATGAACCGGAACTTACGAATATAATTGCCACAAATGTTCACACCAAACCGAATGCACTTATATTAAATGGAGTTCCTACAAACCGTTTGATTGGATGGAATAACGGCACGCAGAAAACGATAGCCTCCGGTTTGCGGCGATTTTTTGCCAATCGGAGGCTCTTTTTTCGCAAAAGATAACACGTTTTCAAAAAAGCGTGCTATCTTTGCCGCCACTAACCATTAAAAAATGAATAGAATGAAAAAAATTATTTTATTTTTGACCGGAATCCTGGTAAGTCTGCAACTTTGGGCAGAAAGCGAAAACAGTAAGATGGACTCAACCGTTTATTTGAAGCAAGTTGTCATTTCCGCAACGAAGGCGCAAGTGAACCGGAACAGCGTACCGGTCTCTATTTCCGTTCTTGAGCGGGACGAAATCGAAGCCGGCGGCGAATCGGCGCTATTGCCTGTTTTATCGGAACGTATACCGGGTTTGTTTGTTACCGAAAAGGGAGTTACCGGTTTCGGGGTGTCGTCCGGTTCGGCCGGAACGGTCAACATTCGCGGTGTCGGAGAAGGGAATAAAGTCCTGATGCTGTTCGATGGTCAACCTCAGTGGGCGGGAATCTTCGGGCATTCGTTGCCGGATACCTACGTGGCGTCGGATGTGGACCGGGTAGAAGTTATTCGCGGTCCGGGGTCGCTGCTCTATGGGTCGAATGCGATGGGCGGCGTCGTGAACATCATCACCCGCCGGCATCATCAGCCGGGGCGCCAAACGCAGGCGCGCGTCATGTACGGTTCGTACAACACCCAGAAATACATGGTCAATAACGGATACAATGCGGGCAATTTCAGCAGTTTTGTCTCCATCAACCACGACCGCACGGACGGACACCGCAACGATTCGGAATTTCATATCACAAACGGGTACCTGAACTTAGGATACCGTTTCGGCGATCATTATAAAGTGACCGGAAATGCCAGCCTGGCAAAATCTTTCGGTCAAAATCCGGGCGAAATCACCCAGCCGATTCTCGACAATGTAATGGATGTGCTTCGGGGAACAGGCTCGCTGGCATTGGAAAACAATTATGAGAATGTCAGCGGTGCGATCCGGGCGTTTTATAATTGGGGAAACCATGAAATCAACGACGGCTATTACGCCGGCGACGCGGCGCGAGATTTTCTTTTCCGTTCGGATGACCATAATTACGGCGTTTTGTTGTACGAAACATTCCGCTTGTTCGAGGGAAATCATTTCACGCTTGGACTTGACTATAAAAACTGGGGCGGACATGCGTGGAATGCAAACAACGACGGGAGCAAAAAGGAACTCATTGACAAAAGCATAGACGAAACGGCGGCTTACCTGATTATGCAACAGGATTTGTTCGACCGGCTAAGCCTGAATGCCGGCGCCCGCTATGAGTACAACAGCGCATTCGGCGGAGTCTGGATTCCGCAGGCAGGGTTGACGGTTCGTCCGTTTAGTGGAAACACCGTTAAGGCATCGCTGTCCAAGGGGTTCCGCAGTCCGAACATCCGCGAAATGTATATGTTTCCGCCGCAAAATCCTGATTTGAAACCGGAAAACATGCTGAATTACGAAGCCTCCGTCGGGCAAACGTTCCTGGATGACCGATTGACCGTGGAACTGACCGCGTTCTTTATTGATGGAAAAGAAATGATTCAAACACTCGTATTCGACGGTAAGCCGCGGAATGTCAATACCGGAAAGTTTATCAACAAGGGAATCGAACTGGAAGCCGGCGTCCGGATTCTGGACAACCTGCATTTCGATATGAATTACAGTTATCTCCATACCGATAAGCCGTTGGTAGCCGCGCCCAAGCATAAACTGTTCGCGAACCTGACGTATCGCCCCGGACGGTTTACGTTCGACGTCAACACGCAGTCCGTCGCCGGCCTGTATATCAATACGAAAAAAGAAATAAAGGAAGATTATACCACTTTGAATGTCCGGGTTTCTTATCTTTTCGGCACAAGGGAAAGGGGACTCAGCCCGTTCCTGAAAGGAGAAAACCTGACCGCCACAAACTACACAATTAACGAAGGCTTTCCCATGCCGAAAGCGGTTGTTTTCGGAGGTTTCAACATTCTTTTTTGAAATTTCAAAAGCGTACCGGCAACGTTTGCCGGTACGCTTTTTACGTTCGCCGGTGTACCGTTGATGTCCGCCGGAACGACGGTAGAATTGAAAAACAGGCTGTAAATAGAGAGGAAGTCAGGAAAGAACCGAGCAAAAAGCCTATAAAATAGCCGCATTCGCGGATCTGAAAAAACTCCGTATGACAGGATTTGAGTGCTTTACCGCGTTTGTAATCCGCTGTGCTATGCATGACCCGAAGGTTGCGGCCCGCCATTCCCGGTAAGAGCTTGTCTCGGAATTGTGATAAAACTTGATGAGTTTTCCAATCGACAAAATGCGGCTAATCCTTTACTTTTTGTAGAATATCTCTCTTGATATTGATGCAAATATATTTCATTCTATCCATATTTCCAACTGATCGGCGCTTTTTTTTTGCCTGTTTCTTTTGTTTTCTTTCCTGCGGCAGGCGCTTTGCCGTTCTCAAGAAACTGATGGTGAATTACATTCCGGCTTTGTCCGGGCGATTTCCATTTGAAGAAAACCGGCGGTATAGCCTTTCCCCGATTCAATCAACTCTTCGGGCGTGCCGGCAAAGAGGACGGTGCCGCCGCCTTTTCCGCCGCCGGGT
Source organism: Dysgonamonadaceae bacterium (assembly GCA_031255425.1). Classification (GTDB taxonomy): domain Bacteria; phylum Bacteroidota; class Bacteroidia; order Bacteroidales; family Azobacteroidaceae; genus Azobacteroides. The sequence continues at coordinate 5,522 of JAIRSN010000164.1, read as the reverse complement.
CCCATGTCGATGAGGTGATCGGCGCACTTGATTACGTCCAGGTTGTGTTCGATGACGATCATCGTGTTTCCCTTGTCCACCAAGCGGTTCAGTACCTCCAGCAGTACCCTTATGTCGTCGAAATGCAAGCCGGTGGTCGGCTCGTCCAGGATGTAGAGCGTTCGTCCCGTGTCGCGCTTGGCGAGTTCGGCCGCCAATTTCACCCGCTGGCTTTCGCCCCCGGAAAGCGTAGTGGACGATTGCCCCAGCCTGACATATCCCAAGCCTACTTCTTGCAACACTTTGACTTTGCCGTATATCTGCGGAACGTTCTCGAAAAATCCGACCGCCTGGTTGATCGTCATATCCAGCACGTCGGCAATGGATTTTCCCCGGAAACGAACTTCCAGCGTCTCGCGGTTGTACCGTTTCCCCCGGCAGTCTTCGCAAGGCACAAACACATCGGGCAGGAAATTCATTTCGATGGTCCGGTATCCGTTGCCGGAACAGGTTTCGCAACGGCCGCCTTTCACATTAAAAGAGAAACGTCCGGGTTTGTAGCCTCTGATTTTCGATTCGGGCAACCCGACAAAAAGGTTGCGGATGTCGGAAAAGATGCCGGTGTAGGTGACCGGATTGGAACGCGGCGTCCGCCCGATCGGGGACTGGTCGACGTTGATCACTTTGTCGATGTTTTCCAACCCTTCCACCGATGCGTAAGGCAAGGGGTCCTGGAGCGAATGATAGAGTTTTTGGCTGATAATCGGTTGCAGTGTTTCGTTGATCAACGAGGACTTGCCGCTTCCCGATACGCCGGTGACGCAAATAAACCGTCCCAGCGGCAAGCGGATTTCCACATTCCGGAGGTTGTTTCCGCAGGCTCCTTTCAGGACGATTTCGTTGCCGCTTCCGCTCCGCCTGTTTTCCGGGACGGGAATGTTTTTCTTCCCCGTAAGGTAAGCGGCGGTTAGTGTATCCGCGTGCAGCAGTTCGCCGGCAGTGCCGGCAAAGACAATTTCTCCGCCCAACTTTCCGGCTTTCGGTCCCAGGTCGACGATGTAATCGGCATGGAGCATCATGTCTTTGTCGTGTTCTACGACGATGACCGAGTTTCCGGAGTCGCGCAACTGCTTCAGCGAGCGAATCAACCGCATATTGTCTTTCTGGTGCAAGCCGATGCTCGGTTCGTCCAGAATATACAGCACGTTCACCAACTGCGACCCGATTTGAGTCGCCAGCCGGATCCGCTGGCTTTCGCCCCCCGACAACGACGCCGACGAGCGGTCGAGGGAAAGGTATTCCAGCCCGACATCCAAAAGGAACCGGATGCGGGTGCGGATTTCTTTCAGTATTTCGACGGCAATCTGTTGTTGCTGTTTGCTTAAGCGGGATTCCAGTTCGTTCAGCCAAGCCGCCAGCTCGCCGATGTCTAAGGCGGCAATTTCGGCGATGTTTTTCCCGTCGACGAAGTAATGCAGGGCTTCCCTGTTCAGCCGCTTGCCGTTACATTCGGGACAGGGGCAAACCCGGACAAATTGCCCCGCCCACTTTTGCGCGCTGTGCGAAGCATCTCCCTCCTGTTGCAGGGCGATGTATTTGTCGACACCCTCGAAGCGCAGGAAATAACCGGAGTCTTTCACCAATTCGTTTTTGATGGGCAGGCGGTCTTCCGTCCCGTTCATGATTTCGCTGAGGGCGTCCTCGGGAACATCCTTCAACGGGGTTTTCATATCGGTTCCGTACTTATTGAGGATGGCTTCCACTTGCCAGAAAATCAATATATTCCGGTATTTCCCCAAGGGAACAATCCCGCCCTGGGCGGTGGACAGTTCCGGATTGGGAATGATTTTGTTCCGGTCGATCCGGTCGATGGTTCCGATGCCTTTGCATTTCGGGCAGGCGCCGTGCGGCGAATTGAACGAAAAATTGTGCGGCGCCGGATCTTTATAAGACAATCCGGTGGAAGGACACATCAATTTCCGGCTGAAATAACGGATTTTTCCCGATTCCAAATCCAGGACCATGACTAAGCCGTTCCCTTCCCGCAGGGCGATCGCCAGGCTGTCCTGTATCTTTTTCCCGGCTTCTCCGGTGACGATTAACTTGTTGATAATTATCTCTATGGAATGGTTCTTATACCGGTCGAGCTTCATGCCGGGGACCAATTCTTTCAGTTCGCCGTCGACGCGGACGTTCAGGTAGCCCTTTTTCCGCAGCTTCTCGAACGTTTCCTTATAATGTCCTTTCCGGTTCTGAACGACGGGCGAGAGCAGGTACACTTTTTTGCCTTTGTATTGCTCCGTTATCAGGTCCAGAATCTGATTTTCCGTATACTTAATCATCTTTTCCCCCGTCAGGTAGGAATAGGCATCGCCCGCGCGGGCGTAAAGCAACCGGAGAAAGTCGTAAATCTCGGTCGTGGTTCCCACCGTGGAGCGCGGACTGCGGTTGGTGGTCTTCTGTTCGATGGAAATCACCGGGCTTAATCCGGTGATTTTGTCCACATCGGGACGCTCCATATTTCCCAGAAAGGAGCGGGCATACGCCGAAAAGGTTTCGACATAGCGCCGTTGCCCTTCCGCAAAAACGGTGTCGAAAGCCAGCGACGATTTGCCGCTTCCGCTCAGTCCGGTGATGACGGTGAATTTGTTCCGGGGAATGGAAACGCTGATGTTCTTCAAGTTGTGTACCCGGGCGCCCTCGATGTCGATTGATTTTCCGTTGAATGCCGGTTCGCTCGTCTTTTGCTTCATGACTGGTTGTTTAAATCCTGGTATTTCTTTTTATTTTTAAAATAATATTGCCGGATAATACTCTCCGGATAGATCGCCGGGGGCAAACCGCCTGCCGCCAACTGCAAGTTCCGGTCGCGTTCTGCCTTGTATTCCGGTTTTAAAAGGATAAAATCCCTGCGTGCCTTGGGGATTGCCGCGGCATTGGCGAGTTGCCCTTTCAGCAGGAAATGGAAGGCGGAGAGGTAATCCCAAAAGAACCGCGCCAACATCACCTTTCTGTAATAAGCGCCGGGCAGGTTTTTGTAGAGCATCAGCAGGTTGTTCCTGAAATTCAGGTAGGTCTTGTGCGGATCTGCCTTTTTCAAAGTGGCTGCCCCGACATGGTAAATGCAGGATTGAGGCAGGCATACGATTTTTTTTCCGCGGGCATTGAGCCGCCAGCACAAGTCTATTTCTTCCTGGTGTGCGAAAAAACCGGAATCGAATCCGCCCGCCTCCCTGAAGTCGTCCAAGCGGATGAACAGGCAGGCGCCGCTTGCCCAAAACACCTGTTGTACCGTGTCGTATTGCCCCGTGTCGGTTTCGATGGTATTCAGAATCCGCCCCCGGCAGAAGGGATAACCGTGTTTGTCCAGAAACCCGCCGCTCGCGCCGGCATATTCAAACGCGGACGGATGGTGGTAGGACAAAATCTTGGGTTGCAACGCGCAAACATCCCCGTTGGCCTCCAGGTAATCGATGGCAGACCGGAACCAGTTTTCCGTCACCGCCACATCGGAGTTCAGCAGCACGGCGTATTTGTATTGCAAGCCCGCCAGCGCCCGGTTGTAGCCTTCGGCAAAGCCGTAATTCCGTTCCAGGCGTTGAACCCGGATCGCCGGGTAATGTTTTTCCAGAAAGGACAGGGAGTCGTCGGTCGAACCGTTGTCTGCCACCACAATGTCTGCCTCCTCCGGTGGCGTGCAGGCGGTCAGGACGGGCAAAAACTGTTCCAGCAGCTTTTTACCGTTCCAACTGAGAATCACAATAACTGTTTGTTTCATACAGGTATCCTTGTTTTAAGCGCCGGAAGCGTCAATGCCGTTCCGTCTTCATTGAAGCCGCCCAAGGTGACGTCTACCAATTTGTTTATCAGGTCCGGGCAATAGCCGGCTTCCGTTTTGACATAGTTTTCGGTGAATCCGTGCATCTTATCTCCCCGCCGGGTATGCTCGAACAGGACCCGGTGCGAGGTGTTTTGCTGGGAATGATAGAACGCCCGGAGCCGCCTGCCGGACAATTCCAGCAACTGCTTGCTGCGTTCCTGCTTTTCGCCCGGCGAAACGACGGGTTCGATTTCCAGCGCCGCCGTGCCTTGCCGTTCGGAGTAGGTGAAAACGTGCAGTTGGCTGAAAGGCAACGCCTCCAGAAAGCGCCGGGTGGCTTCGAAACGTTCGGCGGTTTCGCCTCTCACGCCGACAATGACGTCGATTCCGATAAAAGTGTCCGGCATCAGGGTTTGGATTTGTTCTATTTTACGGCTGAAAAACGCCGTGTCGTACCGCCGGCGCATCAGCTTCAATACCTCGTCCGACCCCGATTGCAGGGGGATGTGAAAGTGGGGCGCAAAGCGCTGGGAACGAGCGATGAACGCCAGTATCTCCGGGGTCAGCAAGTTGGGTTCGATGGAGGAGATCCGGAAGCGGTCGACCGGACCGGCTTTCTCCAGGGCTTTCAGCAGGTCGAAAAAAGTTTCGCCGGTGGTCTTTCCGAAATCCCCGATATTGACGCCGGTCAGGACAATTTCCCGGGCGCCTTCTTTTCCTGCGGCTTGTGCCAATGCCACCAGTTCGGCGATTCGCCCGTTCCGGCTTCGCCCTCTGGCATAGGGGATTGTGCAGTAGGAACAGAAATAGTCGCACCCGTCCTGCACCTTCAGGAAGTGGCGCGTCCGGTCGTCGCTCGAACAGGAGGGGACGAATGTTTGTATGTCCCGGACCGGCATGACTGCCGTTTTTTCGTTGCCGGCGAGGTATTTCATCACTTCCATTTTCTGATTGGCGCCCAGCACGAGGTCGACGCCTTCGATCGCGCTCACCTCCTCCGGTTTCAGTTGGGCGTAACAGCCGGTCACGACCATCACCGCCTCCGGATGCTGTTTTTTGATGCGGCGGATCGCCTGCCGGCACTTCTTATCTGCCAACTGGGTGACGGAACAGGTGTTGACGATACATATATCTGCCGTTTCGCCCGCCGTCGCCTTCCGGATGCCTTGTTCCGAAAGGAATTTCCCCAACGTGGACGTCTCGGCAAAATTGAGCTTACAGCCCAAGGTATAGTATACCGCTTTTTTATCCTGAAATGTATGGTTGTCGATCATTTGCTGTCTTGTTTTTCTTTCTGATGCCGGTTTTCTTTCCCTGTCATCTAATCAAATTCGACACAAAAGTAAATAAAAAAAGGGATTTTTGGCGGCGGACACGCAGTGTCTTTTATATAAGGTGTAATATAAAAGCGGCTGTGCCGCCGCAGCCGCCGGAAGTTTCCGCAAACGTCCCGAAGAAATTTTTGCGCTTGCGGGAGTTTCCGCAAACATCCGGGAGAAGTTTTTATGTTTGCGGAGAGTTCCGCAAACGATTTCTTTACGTTTTTTAACTTGCGGGAAACTCCGGCGGCGCCGCCACGAGTGGTCGGAAGAAATTCCGATCACTTTTTTGTCCTCTATGTTTTAAAGAAGATCGCGGGGTCACCACCGCATAGTATTACAATCATTGATATGACTAAGTTTCTCATTTCCATCGTAAATCTTCGTTTAGCCGTTTTGTATCC
>JAIRSN010000160.1 GCA_031255425.1 Dysgonamonadaceae bacterium | reverse complement strand
GTAATTCTCTTTTAATAGCGGATTTATCTCCGCAAACGGTTTACGAAGAAACGGTTCTGCGTCCCGGAAATTACACCGGCTTTTTGCCGTATTTCCTGACTTTTCCGCTTTTATTCCTCTTTGTTTTGTCATTCATCCTGAACCGTAAACAGGTATTGGTGAAATTAATCATTTTTTATGCCTCGGTTGACAAACTGATTCATTTCGTTTTGAGATATGGATTAAACGAAGCTATTTTATTCGGGGGTCACTGGTTATTTCTGGTCCCCATCAGTTTGGGATGGCTCTACCGGTGGATTTCGAAACGGAATGTTTCATCGCTCGTTCTGGATGTTTATATCATTTTTTGTACGGTTGCTTTCGCGTATAATAATGTCCGGGAAAGTTATGTGTCTTTTTTAGGCTGAAGCGGCGGGAGCATATTTCGGCACCCGCTGCCCCAATTATTTACGCACTTTTACGCGGTTTTCGAGAAATTTCGTTCCTGAAAATCCCGTCAAAAGGCGGATTGCGGGATTCCCGCAAGAAAACCGCCTGACAAAATGTTAGTTGCGGAGCTTCCGCAACAAAGAATGCTATCAAAAAGTACGTTGCGGAACTTCCGCAAGAAAGAATTGGTAGGGAAAGTGACTTGCGGAGCTTCCGCAACTATGATTGGAGTCGTGCAAGTGACTTGCGGAGCTTCCGCAAGGAAGAATCCGGGTGAAAAGCGGCTTGCGGGAACTCCCGCAACCTTAACTTCTTAGCCGGCGGTCTCAGAGCGGTCCGCCAGAAAGCCAAGCCTTGATCTTTTTTGGTTCTTTTTTGGCGGCGCCTGGCGGCGATGGCTCCCCCCCCTTGCCAATTATAAATTAAAAATACTACCTTTGTATGCTTATTAGTCATAGATAAAGAGCATGATTCGGACCAAGAGGCTATATACCTTTATTTTAGAAACTTTCTTCCCTTTGCTGCTGGCGACTTTCAGCGTATGTCTTTTTATTTTGTTGATGCAGTTTTTGTGGTTCTATGTCAGCGACATGGTTGGGAAAGGCGTGAGCATGGGCGTCCTCGCTCAGTTGTTTTTTTACGCCTCGCTCTCCTTTACGCCGATGGCACTGCCCCTGGCTATCCTGCTGGCTTCGCTGATGACATTCGGAAACCTGGGCGAACACCTCGAACTGCTGGCGATGAAAGCCTCCGGTATCTCCCTCCTCCGGATTATGCGGCCACTTATCTACTTCGTAATCATTGTTGCCGGCGTTTCTTTTGTCTTTCAGAACAATATTGTCCCGAAGGCGCAAACGAAAATGTACACCATCGTCCTGTCGATCCGGCAAAAATCGCCCGAACTGGATATACCGGAGAAAGTCTTCTACAAGGAAATCACCGGCTACAACGTTTATGTCGGACACAAGGACAGGGGAGGGATGCTGCGCAATATGATGATCTACGATTATTCCAAGGGATTTGAAAACGCCGCCGTCATTGTAGCCGATTCCGGAAAGCTGAAGGCGTCGGCAGACAAGAAATACCTGATCCTGACACTTTACGCGGGGGAATCTTTTGAGAATCTGGGAACCCGCAAGACCCGGAGCGTGAACGAAAAAATCCCCTACCGCCGCGAAACATTCAGCTTGCGCGAAATACTGATTTCTTTCGATATGAACTTCACGATGGAAGACGAATCGGTGATGGGAAACCGCGATCTGGGGAAAAATATCAACGAACTCTCGTCGTACGTTGATTCCGTAAAACACTTGCAGGACAGCATCAACCGGAAGACGGCAAGCCGGTTTAAGCAAGTCGTCTATGCGGACGCCTTTTATCCGAAACCAACTCCCGGAAGCAAAAAGCAGAAAACCGGCAGCGACTCCCTGTTTACCGGCGGGTTCAAACCCTATTTCGACCGGCTGAGCATGGACCGCAAGATCCATTACCTTCAACAAGCCAAAAACAAAGCCGGACAGGTTCAGTCGGAATACACCTTTTCGATGTATCAGCAGTCCGATGCGACGAAACAACTGCTGGCGCACAACATCCAGCTGTACAAAAAATTCACGCTCGCCCTGTCCTGCCTCCTTTTCTTTTTCATCGGCGCGCCCCTGGGTGCAATCATCCGGAAAGGCGGGCTGGGGATGCCTGCCGTCCTCTCGGTGGTGATCTACCTGCTTTATTACACAATCGAAACCTTCGGGACCAAGATGGCAAAGCAAGACGTATGGCCGGTGTGGCAAGGCGCCGGACTGAGTTCGGTTGTGCTGGTGGCGCTGGGCGTTTTCTTCACCTACCAGGCGGTGAACGATTCGATGATACTGAGCCAGGACGCATGGAAAATCTTCTACCAGAAACTGACCGGCAAGAGGGATGTCCGGAATTATTCGAAAAAAGAAGTCGTCATGACGCCGCCGGACTATCCGGAGGACATCCGGGCATTGGAACGCTGGAACAGGCAAAGCGAGGATTACCTCGCCGGACACAAGCGGATCCCGTTTTATTTTTCTTTTTGGAAAAAAGGATTCGCAGATCCGGCATTAGACCACCTGGTCGAATCGCTGGAAAGCCGGATCGAAGACCTGCTGAATTCGGAAGAAAACCTGATCATCGGCAAACTGATGGATTATCCGGTCGTCAGGCCTTTCCGTTGGCGCTTCATGGACCAACCGGTGTTGCGGGGGTGTTGCGGGATTCTTTTCCCCCTTGGGTTAATGATCTACGGCATCCGGATTTACAGGCAAAAACGAATCAATAAAGAGTTAATTATCATCCGTAAAGTAAACGAGAATATAGTAAAAGAAATTAAAAATCACGACTTATGAGTTATCAATTAAATACGATAGAAGAAGCCATTGAAGATTTTCGGGAAGGGAAATTCCTTATTGTAGTAGACGACGAAGACCGGGAGAACGAAGGCGATTTTATTATTGCAGCAGAAAAGGTGACGCCCGAAAAGATTAATTTCATGATGACTTACGGGCGGGGCGTCCTCTGCGCCCCGGTGACGGAAGAACGGTGCAAAGAGCTGGAGCTGGAAATGCAGGTATCTAAAAACACCTCCATCTTCGACACGCCCTTTACTATCACGGTCGACCGGCTGGGCAACGGATGCACCACCGGCGTTTCCATGTCCGACCGGGCGGAAACCATCCGCGCCCTGGCCGATCCCGCTACCCGCCCCGAAGACCTGGGTCGTCCGGGGCATATCAATCCGTTGCGGGCGCGCAACCGCGGCGTCTTGAAAAGAGCGGGACACACCGAAGCAACAATCGACTTGGCGCGTCTGGCAGGCTTGTACCCGGCGGGCGCCCTGATCGAAATCATCAACGAAGACGGCTCTATGGCACGCTTGCCTCAACTGATCGAAGTCTCCCGGAAATTCGGAATCAAAATAATCAGCATCAAAGACCTGATCACTTACCGGCTGAACTATGAATCGTTAATCGAAAAAGGCGAGACGGTCAACATGCCCACCCGGCACGGGTATTTCCGCCTGATCCCTTTCCGTCAACTGTCCAACGGACTGGAACATATCGCGCTGGTCAAAGGCACCTGGCAGCCCGGCGAACCGGTGCTGGTGCGCATGCACTCGTCCTGCGTCACGGGCGACACCTTCGGTTCCTTGCGTTGCGAATGTGGCGAACAGCTTCATATCGCTATGGAAATGATCGAAAAAGAAGGCAGGGGCGCTGTTATCTACCTGAATCAGGAAGGCAGGGGCATCGGCTTGATGGATAAAATGAAAGCCTACAAATTGCAAGAACAGGGATTGGATACCGTAGACGCCAACCTGCACCTGGGACACGATTCCGACGAAAGAGAATACGGCGTAGGCGCACAGATCTTGCGGGAAGTGGGCATTTCCAAGATTCGCCTGATCACCAACAATCCCGTGAAGCGGGCGGCGCTGGAAGGCTACGGTCTCGAAATCGTAGAAAATGTGCCCATCGAAATAGAACCCAATCCGTACAACGAAACATATATACGAACTAAAAAAGAACGCATGGGGCATACGCTCAGAAATATCAAATGACAGACGAATTAATTTAAAAAGGTATGAGTATGAAACGGAGTTTATTTTTTCTTATCGCAATCCTGTCCCTGTTTTCCATCCATGCACAAAACCCCGGATGGAAAGAGGCCGCTGCGCTGGAAGAGCAGTCGCTTCCGCAGTCGGCGCTGGAAGCCGTAAACCGGATTTACCAATCGGCATTGGCGACAGGAAACAGTCCCGAACTGATAAAAGCAATCATCTACCAACTGAAATACGAAACGGCGATCGACCGGGAGAAACTGCCGGAACAAATCGTGGAAGTGGAATCGGTTGCCGCATCCGGCACGGACCCCGTGCAGCAAGCCATGCTGTATTCGCTGCTGGCGGAATTGTATGTCAAATACTATCAGGCAAACAGCTACGAAATCAACCAGCGGACGGCAACGGCGGGACCGGCGCCGGCAGACATCCGCGAGTGGCCGGGAAACCTGTTCTTTCAGAAGGCCATCGACCTTACGGCGCTCTCGCTGGCACCGGCGGAGGCATTGCAGCAAACCAATACAACGGATTATAAGGAGGTATTGACCGGAAACGAGGCTTCGCAAAACCTCCAGCCGACGCTGTTCGACTTCCTTCTATATAAAGGCATCCGGCTGTTGGACGAGCTGAACGGAAATTATTACGCACAGCACTATTTTCCCAAGGATTGGCTCTCCGGCGAATCCGGCTTTGCTCCGGCGAAGGAGTTTATACGCCTCCGGCAACCAGCGGATACCTCCGCGTTGACAGGCAGGATACTGGATCTCTACCGGCAACTGCTGGCTTTCCGTTTAAAGGAAAATAACCCGGAGGCGCTGCTGTCGGCCGACCTGAGCCGGCTGGACTTTGTGAAAAACAATACGCAAAGCGACAAGGCGGGAACGGCTTACCTGGAAGCACTCCACCGCTTGAAACGCGAAGCCGGCCCGCTTTGCGCGGAAGTCTTATATAAGGAAGCGGCTTATTATTTCGACAACAGCCGCAACGAAGAAACGGCAACCGAATCCATTCGAAAAGCATACGAAACCTGCACGGCGGGCATCGCCGGTTATCCCGCCTACGAACGGATCGGATTGTTGCAGAACCTGCTCCATCAGATAACCCAAAGCACCTTGTCCGTCACGTCGGACAATGCGGTCTATCCGGGGAACGACTTGACGCTGAAAGTGAATTACCGGAACTTCCACAAGCTGACCGTCGAGGTCTACCGGATCAACGCGCCGGCAAGCGCTTCCTTTTACAACGACGAAGGACTGTACCGCACCGCCGGAACGCCGGTCGTGAAAAAGGAAGTGGAACTGGTCAACACCTTCCCCTACCTCTACTCGGACACCACGCTCCGGATACCGGTGAAAGACAACGGACTTTACGAATATGTCGTCTATGCCGGCGGCGGGGAAGAGGAACGGGTTCACCGCCCGTTTTCGGTCAGCCGCCTGGCAACCCTTGCGCGGTCGGTCGGTCCTCAGTGGGAGTTTCTGGTCGTCGACCGGCTCACCGGAAAACCGGTGGAAGGCGCGCAGGTCAATTTATACAAACGAAACAACAACGTGTTGGTCCGGACAAACAACAACCCCGTGAAAACCGATAGGCAGGGACTTGCCGCGGTTCCCTACAACCGGGAAGTGACGTTCTATCATGCCGCTTTTGAAAAGGATACGGCGCTGGCGGTCTCTCCCGTTCCCTGGGTTTCCTCCCACCGGTTCGCCGAAGCCCCCGATTCCCGCCGGCTGACGCTTTTCACAGACCGGAGCCTTTACCGCCCCGGGCAAACCGTCTATTTCAAGGGAATTGCTGCCGTCCTCACAGCGGACGATCAACAAGTGTTGCCCGGCAAAACCTATACCCTCACCCTGCGGGATGCCAATGCCAAAGAGATTGCCCGGAAGACATTTGTTACGAATGATTTCGGCTCGATCAGCGGCGAGTTTATCCTGCCGCCAGGCGGGTTGGCAGGCGTCTTTCTCTTGCAGTCCGACAACGACGAGGGCTATGTGTCGTTCCGGGTGGAAGAATACCGGCGTCCCCTGTTCGACATCCGGTTCGATCATCCGGACGAATCGTATGCTTTCGGAGACGAGGTGACGGTGAAAGGCGTTGCCGAAACATTTTCCGGAATCCGCTTGCAGGAGGCTGCGGTAAAATACCGCGTGACCCGGCAGCCGCATTGGCGGTTTCCGGGCATACGGAGAGCGCAGGTGCAGGTAGCCGAGGGGGAAATTAAAACCTCCGGCGCGGGTACGTTCGAGATTCGTTTTCCCGCAGAAAAGGCCTTTGAAGACCGGGACCGGAAGGACATCTTCTCTATCTACACCGTCGAAACAACGGTGACCGGCGCCAGTGGCGAAACGCAAAGCGCCCGGACGGCTGTTTATATCGGAGACCGGTCGCTGTACCTGTCGATGGACGGGCTGACCGGTGTGCTGGACAAGCATCAATTGCCCGAAATCAAGATCAACGCCCTGGACTTGTCGGGCGTTCCGGTTCCCGCCCTCCGGGGAAGGTATGAGCTATACCCGCTGACGGCGAAAGGCGGACTGCAACCGGACCGGCAGGAAGACGACTGGGTACCTGGCAAGCGGGTGCTGTCGGACGACTTTGTAGCCGGACAAACGCTTGCCCTGACCGGATGGAAGCAGCTTCCTTCCGGCCGCTACCGGATACTCCTGAAAGCAACCGACGACAAAGGCCGCCCGGTTGAAATGCAACAGGATTTCACCCTTGCCGCCGCCGGCGACAAACGCCCGCCTGTGCCAACCTGCCAATGGCTGATGACTCCGAAGACCACCTGCGCCGTGGGCGAAAGCGCCGAAATCATCTACGGAACCTCTGCCCGGAATGTTTACATACTCTACGAATTGTTCAAGGAGGATAAAAAGCTGTCGGCATCCCGGTTTGTGCTGAACAACGAAAACAGGAAGATAATCGTTCCTTTTCTGGAATCGTATGCAGACGGAATCACGGCGACGTTTACTTTTGTAAAGGACAATAAGGCGTTTACGGAAAATGTCGTTATCCGCAGAAAGCAACCGGACAAGCGCCTGCACCTGAAAACGGAAGTTTTCAGGGACCGGCTCACTCCGGGACAAACGGAGGAATGGACGGTCTCCATCGAAGACGCCGCCCGGCAACCGGCGGATGCCGAGTTGCTGACAAGCATGTACGATGCTTCGCTGGATAAGATCCTGCCTCATTCGTGGGACTTCCGGCCGGTAAGAGAGAAAAGCATCTCCCTGATTTCCAATCGGCCGGGGAATGAGTTTAATCCTTCGTACGATTCGTTCCAATCTCCGGTGGCGGAGGTGAAGGTGCCTGCTTACGGCGATATTTCCTTCAATTGGTTTGGATTTCATGTGATAAGCCCCAACGCCGTATTGAGGAACCGCATGCTTTTCAGCCGGAGCGATGCCGCCGCCGAAAATGCGCCCGCCCTGCCGGAGATGGCGAAACAGGCGGACGGAGCGCCGAATCCGCCGGAAGTGGAGGTTCGCCGGAATTTCAACGAAACGGCGTTCTTTTATCCGCAACTGACAACCAACGGGGCGGGCGAAACCCGGGTTTCGTTCACCGTCCCCGAAAGCAATACCACTTGGAAGTGGATGAGCCTTGCCCATACGCGGGACCTGAAATACGGTCAATTAGTGCAGGAAGCCATCAGCCGGAAGCAACTGATGGTTACGCCGAACATACCGCGATTCGTTCGCCAGGGCGACCGGACGACGATCGCCGCCGGCATCTCCAACCTGACGGAAGAAACGATAAGCGGAAAGGCGACCCTCGTGTTTTTCGATCCGGCTACCGGAGAGCGCTTGATCGACGTCGCCAATCCTTCGCAGGCCTTTGCGGTGGAAGCCGGACAGACGGTCGTTGTCGACTGGTCGTTCGAGGTTCCCGCCGGACTGGACGGGACGGGCGTGCGGGTTGTTGCGCAGTCTGCCGCCTTCAGCGACGGTGAGCAGCATTTAATCCCTGTCTTGCCCAACCGGATGATGGTCACCGAAAGCATTCCGCTGGATGTGCAGGAAGGACAGACTCGTACGTTCGCCTTCGACAAATGGACCCGTCACGCTTCGCCGACGCTGGAAAACTACCGGCTGACGCTGGAAATTGCCGGCAATCCCGTCTGGTATGCCGTGCAAGCGTTGCCGGCGCTCTCTGCGCCGCAGTCCGACAATGCGCTCTCGTGGTTTGCCGCCTGGTATTCCAACGAATGGGCGACGCGCCTCGCGAACAGTACGCCGAAAATCAAACAGGTGGTCGACGCCTGGTCCCGGCAGGGCGGCACAACGGAAACGCTGCTCTCTCATCTGGGAAAAAACCCCGAACTGAAAGCCCTCCTGCTGGAGGAAACGCCTTGGGTGATGGAGGCGGGTGCCGAATCGGAACAAATGCAGCGCCTTGCCCTGCTCTTCGACGTCAACCGCTCCGCCAACCTCCGGACGCAGGCGCTACTGAAACTGGAATCCTTGCAGAACGAAGACGGCGGATGGCCCTGGTTCAACGGGATGCAAAGCAGCGTCTCCATCACGCAGTGGATACTCTATGCCATGAAAGAGCTGCCGGCGTCAACCGAACTGCAAGCGATGCAGGCAAAGGCGGTCCGGTTTATCGACCTCCGGTTTAAACAATACGCCGATGCGGAAAACCGCGCCGGACGCAAGGCGCCGGAACATTTTTCTACCTATGAACTGGAATATCTTTTCGTCCGTTCGCTGTATCCGGAGCTTCCGCCGGAGGAAAACCGCGCCGCCATCGCTTTCTACACCGGAATCGTGGAGAAGCGCTGGCAGAAGAGCGGCCTGTATCACTGTGCGCTGGCTGCCTCGCTGATGCAGCGGAACGGAAATGCCCGGACGGCGCAGGCCATCCTGAAATCCCTGCGCGAACATGCGGTGCGGAAGCCGGATCTCGGAATGTATTGGCCTAACAATTCCCTGAACAGTTTCATGACTCAAAGCGCTGTCTGCGTACACACGTTTATCATGGATGCCTTCCTCGAAGCCGGCGCCGGCCGTGCGGAGATGGACGAGATGAAACGCTGGCTGCTGAAACAGAAACAGACCCTGCAATGGGAAAGTGTTCCGGCAACCGTCAGCGCAATCCGGATGCTGTTGAAATCCGGGACGAACTGGCTGGAAAGCGAGGGGGACGTGCGCATCACGGCGGGAAACAAAACCATCGATACCTCCCGGAAAGAGGCGGGAACCGGCTACTTCAAGGAGAGTTGGAACGCGGCGGCGGACATCTTTTCGTCCCTGCATCCGGTGACTCTTTCCAAATCCGGCGCCGGCCCGGCTTGGGGCGCTTTGTATTGGCAGTATTGGGAGGACATTGATAAAATCTCGTCCGCCCGAACCGGGTTGAGCGTGGAGAAGGCGCTTTTCATCGAAAGGGTCACCGCCGGCGGGAAATCCCTGGCTCCGGTCACGGAAAGCAATCCCCTGAAGACGGGCGACAAGGCAACCGTCCGGCTGACCGTCCGCTCCGACCGCGACATGGAGTATGTGTTGCTGAAAGACCTGCGTGCGTCCTGTTTCGAGCCGGTTCAATCGCTCTCGGGAACGCAGTGGCAGCAGGGCGTGTCCTACTACCTGTCGCCGAGGGATGCCTCGATGAACTTCTTCTTTCCTGTTCTGCCGAAGGGGACGTATGTCTTTGAGTACGACCTGTATGTAACGCGGCAGGGCAGTTATTCCAACGGCGCCGCAACGGTCCAATGCTTGTATGCGCCTGCGTTTGTGTCGCATACTGCCGGTGGCAGGGTTGAGGTAAAATAGGGCGCTGGTTCTTTTACTTCTCAGGAAACAGTTGCCGGGAAAATACAGAGAATAAGCCCCTGCGCTTCGCGCAGGGGCTTATTCTCTACGAAACCGGCCGGTTTCGATTCATTCCATTGACAAATGCCCTTAATTATCCCGCTTGCAGCGCACGCTAAACCGATGTTCCTTATGGGAAGTATTATTGATGCCCATGTTTGCTCCGGTGTCGAACAAGTATCGTTCATACGCGCGGGTCAAATCCTTGTTGTTACTCGCCCAAAAGTGCGTAACTTCACCGTAGTGATCCACTTCACCGCTAAGATTCACGGTGCCTACGAGCAAACCGTCGAAGCCATTGTCGTAACTTGCGTTACTCTTGCCTTTGGAATCGATTGAGTTCACCCACTCTGTGCTTTTCATCTTTGTACCGGCAGAACCTGTACTATTGAGAGATGCATAAAGTTCATTTTGATCAGCGGAAATCACACTGATCAGGGCATCCCATTCCTCAACACTCGGCACATGCCACCCCGCCGGGCATATTTCCAGATTATGTGGCGGGGTCAGGGCACCTTCATCAGTATCTATAACTTCGGTGCGACCCGTTGCTGCCTTCCAGGTATAAAGCAGTCCGTATTTCAAAGGCACATTGGGGTCGTCATTCGGATAGTAATAATCGGTCTTTTCCACTAAGTCGCCTTTGTATCGCAGGTTCTCTGTCATCCATGTTCCGGCATCGCCGAAGTCACCGATAGGATACTTATTGCCTTCCTCATCCTGTACTGCTGCCCGAGAAACAACGAAGGGAGCTGTATTGCTTTGCTCGGCGTTTGTGCCGCAGGCTTTGACGGCTTTCACTTTGATCGAACCGGCCGGATATTCACCGACAGCCGGTGGGGTAATCTCAATCTCACGAGTCGTTGAACTACCGGTTAGGCCGTTTGACAGCGTCCATACGTAGGAAGTCGTACTCGTCACTTCGGGAACGGAGGCCGTAAATGGTTCGTTCAGCGTAATTACAGGAGTCGAAAACGTAATCGGCCCCAGATTAGGCGGAGTACAAATGAGTACCCCCCATTTTTTGCCGTCCCAGACATAAAGTCCCGGCCCGTCCAGAGCGTTTGTCGTATTGTAAACAATCATTCCGGTAGCCTCTTCCTTTACTTTGTCGAAATTGGCCGTTCCTTCCTCCAATACCAGCGCAAATTCGGTTGGAGAAGTTCCCAACGCCACATTCGGCAGCAACAGTCCCAAATTGTTTTCACTGGGCGATAATTCCAGAATTGCCCCTTCGTGAGGTTTCCCGGTACCGTTTTCGCCGATAAGCACTTGTGCATTTACACTTGCTGCGCCCGTCATGACAAGCATCAGCATCCAAAAAAATGATTTCATTCTCATACTTTAATAAAATTTTTTAATTGCGGCCTTCTCCGGAGAGTGGGCCATTGTTGTTAATACTATTTATAATGTTTATTTTCGATCTGATAAATCCGGTTCCGGTAAAGACAACTCACTTTTTATATAAACATGAGAAATAAAATTTATTTGAGTAATGAATGACAAGCGATACAGTTGACTTGTGTCGTTCTCAAAAAGCTGCCTTTACCATTGCCGGAGGTAATTATATCTTTTTTATATGTTTCATTCTGAATGTTGGGCTTCCTGAGTCCCGGAGAGAAGCGATTTAAAATTTCGAAGCGTGGGACTTCCTAACTTTATTTATGTCTGAGGTCTTAGACTACCCACGCATATAAATAAGCACTGCCCACGCCTTCTACGCGAGCGTTTACTTACTTATTCCTGTATGCGTTGAAATTGTCTAAGTTTCAGACACAAGAATAAAAGCTAACGCTTTCTTCAATTAAATATGTATTTATAAATTGGTTTCCTTGCTTTGTTAAAAGAAACCGCACAAAAGTAATGAAAATTTTTGAAAGTAAAAAATAGGCGGCGCAGCCAACCCGCAGGGTTGAATATGAGTAACCCCGGGTGCAAACCCGGGGTAGAGGAACCCCGCCTGTCCGTACAACCCGGAACGGGTTGAATAATACCCTATGTTGTTCGACCCCTTCGGGGTCGGGAGTGTGGGGGACACATGCTTTCCCCGGGTTTACACCTGGGGTTACTTATATTGGACTCCTGCGGAGTCCGGTGACTGCGGATTATCGGCATCCTGCGATGTAGTATCCTATACATCACAAATAATAAAAGCGGCTGCGCCGCCGCCGCAAGGAAATGTCGTGAATCACATGAGAAAGTTAACATCGCCGCAAGGAAATGTCATAAATCGCATGGGAAAGTTGACATCGCCGCAAGGAAATGTTATGAATCACATGGGAAAATTAAGATTTCCCCGGGGCGAAGGCGCAGCCACGCGTGGTCGGAAGAAATTCCGGTCACTCTTTTGTCCTCTATGTTTTAAAGAAGATCGCGGGGTCACCACCGCATAGTATTACAATCATTGATATGACTAAGTTTCTCATTTCCATCGTAAATCTTCGTTTAGCCGTTTTGTATCC
>JAIRSN010000141.1 GCA_031255425.1 Dysgonamonadaceae bacterium | reverse complement strand
ATTGTCTGGATTTACAGGGAATGGCTGCACTATTCCCAAGCCGCCGAGTCCTATCAGACGCAGGAGGAGTTGGTTATTTTGAGTAATACCTTAGCCACCATGTATCATGCCGAAGGCACAATGGGACTGTTAACGGTTGCAACCGATCCGGTGCGGCACCTTGAATATGATTCGTTGATGACCACCGTTTTCAGTCAGTTGACGGCGATGAAATCCGTTTTTGAGGACACGGATATACATCCGCATCTGGACAGCCTGAATACGCTGTTGACGAAGAAAAAAGAAAATATGGCGGAATTGGTCCGGCTGATGAAATCGTACCAGAACAACACGGTAAAAGAAATCGTACAAAAGACTGTGCTGGACCGGGCGGATCTGGCTGCCTTGGACGACCTGCTGTCGGGAACGTTGCAAGAGATGGGGGATACAACCACCATCCTGAAGGAAAAAAAAGGTCTTTTCCGGAGAATCAGCGAAGCGATTAAACCCAACCAACAGGATACGCTGCAACAAATAAGTCATTTTTCTACGATTAATTTACAGAACGTTGTCCTGCCCGCGATCAAAGATACGCTGATCGAATTTATACAGGAAATCAATCTGGCGGCCCAGAAGCGAAATGCCGTCATTGCGTCGCGGTTGTTGCGGAAGCAAAACGAACTCTATTCCGTGAACGAGCGGACGACAGCTCAGATCAACCGGATAATGAACGAAATGGAGCGGAATGAATACCTGAAAAACCTGAACATAATGAACGAACGGGCGGGAACCATTCAGCGTTCGTCGGTCATTATTTCCATTATAGCCTTTGCCGCGATTATCGTGGCGCTCGTTTTTATGATGTGGATTATTCATTCCATCACGGTCAGCCAGCGGTTGCAAAATGAAATCGCAACAGGGAAAAAAGCAGTGGAAAAACTGCTCGCCTCCCGCGAACAGCTCATGCTGACCATTACGCACGACATTAAAGCGCCTATCAGTTCGATTTTGGGCTATCTTGAGTTGATGTTGAAAAACAAGCCCTCGTCCCGCGACGGATATTATATAGAAAACATGCACCATTCGGCAACGCATATTCTTGATCTGGCGCGGAACTTATTAGACTTTCACTCGTTGGACGAAAACCGGCAAAAAATCGAACACTTGCCTTTTTCCCCCTATATCCTGTTGACGGATATTTACAATAGTTTTTTGCCTGAAACGCAGAAAAAAGAATTGCAGTTCGATCCGGAGGTGAATATCGGCAAAGAGGAAAACTACATCAGCGACCCTTACCGCATCCGGCAAATCGTGAACAACCTCCTTTCCAATGCCGTTAAATTTACGCCTGCGAAAGGCCGCATTACGTTGTCTGCCCAATTAATAAAGATCGAAAACCAGGTGAAATTGCTGCTGTCTGTTAAAGACACGGGACACGGCATCAAAGAGCAGGATAAAGAACGGATATTCAATGAATTTGAGCGGCTCGACTATACGGGGGAGAATATCGAAGGTTCGGGTTTGGGATTAAGCATTTCCAATAAGCTGGCTCGCCTGCTGGGAGGTTCTATTTCAGTCGATTCAACGATAGGAGAGGGTTCTGTTTTCACCATCGTGATTCCGTTGGAGGAGATAAAAGCGGAGAAGCTCCGGCAGCGCGAAAAGCCGTTGAAAATACTGTTCATCGACGACGACATTGTTCAACTGAACCTGCTCACGGAGTTATTGAAACAGGAAGGCATCCGTTTACGCACCTGTTCGAGTGCATCGAAAGCCTTGCAAATCCTTCGGGAGGAACGCTTCGACATGGTTTTTTCCGATATTCAAATGCCGGATATGAACGGTTTTGAACTGGTAGAACAGATTCGTGCGGCGAATTTTGAAAACGCGAAAACAATGCCGGTCATCGCTCTATCGGCCAATTCGCATTTGAGCGGCACGAAATTCCGCGAGGCGGGTTTCTCCGCGTTCTTGGCCAAGCCGTTCTCCTCTCAACAATTACTCGACGCGATTTATCAGCATGCAGGAGAAGAACAGGCAACCGGCGAAAAAGAGTCTTCCGAAGAAACAGGATTTAATGCCTTGATTGCTTTCGCCGGAAACGACGCCGGCGCCGGAAAAGCCATCCTGCATTCCTTTATAGAAGAATCGGAAAAAAACTACACCCTGCTGGAACAGGCATTTAAAAAGGAAGAATGGAGCGTAATCAAAAACATTACCCATAAAATGATTCCGGTGATGAAGATGATTTCGGCGAAAGAGTTGGTCGTCCTTCTGGAAGGCTTTGAAAAAGGAAGCCGGTCGCAGGAAGACGGACGCCTTTTGCTGAAACTTATCCGGGGAAAAATAGAAGAAGCAGCGAATTTTTAATCAAGAATAAAAATTATGAATATCAACAAAAATAAGAAATTATGAAAATCTTAATTGCAACAGAAAAACCTTTTGCAACAGAAGCAGTAAAAGGAATTCAACAAGTGTTTGGAAATGCGGGAATGGAAACCTCGCTGTTGGAAAAATATACAGCCAAAGCCCAGCTTCTGGAAGCAGTAAAACAAGTGGATGCCATTATCATCCGGAGCGACATTATTGATGCCGACGTGTTCGAAGCCGCTCAAAACTTAAAGATTGTAGTGCGCGCAGGCGCCGGTTACGACAATGTCGATTTGGAAACGGCGACGGCTCACAACGTTGTCGTGATGAATACCCCGGGACAAAACTCCAACGCGGTTGCCGAATTGGCTGCGGGTTTGATGGTTTATGCTGCACGTAATTTTTACGACGGCACTTCCGGTTCCGAACTGATGGGCAAGAAATTGGGAATCCATGCCTATGGCAATGTAGGCCGCAATGTCGCCCGGATTGCAAAAGGTTTCGGCATGGAATTGTATGCTTACGACGCTTTTTGTCCGGCGGGAATAATTGAAAATGAAGGAGTGAAAGCGCTTTCTTCCGCTGAGGAATTGTACGAAACGTGTCAATATGTATCGCTGCATATTCCGGCGACTCCGGCGACTAAAAATTCCATCAATTATGCTTTACTGAATCGAATGCCCGGGAAAGCCGTTCTGATAAATACCGCCCGCAAGGAAGTTATCCATGAAGCGGAACTGGTGGAATTGATGGAAGACCGTCCGGATTTCAAATACTTGACGGACATTGTGCCGGGAAATGATGCCGAAATGAAAGCCAAATTCCCGAAACGTTATTTCACTACTCCCAAAAAGATGGGCGCTCAAACCACCGAAGCAAACAATAACGCGGGGATTGCAGCCGCCAATCAAATAGCAGGGTTCTTGTTAAAAGGCGACACCAAATTCCGCGTAAATTAATCTATTGCCTTTTATTATGAGCATAAAACTTCGTCTTACCATCACGCAATTTCTTGAGTTTTTCATCTGGGGTTCGTGGTTGATTTCCTTCGGAAACTATATGTTTCATTTGGGAATGGGTGATAAAATCGGCCGGCTGTTTGCAACAGCCGGTGTCGCTTCGTTTATCATGCCGACCATCGCGGGTATCATCGCCGATCGCTGGCTTAACTCGGAGAAATTACTGGGGATTTTGCATTTGCTGGGAGCGGGTTGTCTTTTGATGGCGTCGCGCGCCACCGATTTCAGCCAGCTCTATTTGTACATGTTCCTGAATGCGCTGTTCTTTATGCCGACCATCGGATTGAGTTATTCGGTCTGTTACAGTGTTATGGCGAAGCACCGGATGGATACGATAAAAGATTTTCCGCCCATTCGGGTTTGGGGTACAATCGGGTTTATCGTCGCCATGTGGATTGTCAATATCGCCGGCTGGGGAACCAGCCCTAACCAACTGCTGTTGGCCGGAGCATCGGCATTGCTGTTGGGCGTTTATTCGTTTACCCTTCCGTCGTCGCCTCCGACAAGGGCGCAGAAAGGCAGTTCGCTGATTTCCGTTTTGGGACTGGACGCGCTGGTTTTATTGAAAGAAAAGAGAATGGCGGTTTTCTTTTTATTTGCGGTCCTGCTGGGCGTCTGCCTGCAAATAACCAATTCGTACGGGAGTACATTCCTTGCCAGTTTTGCCGGCAGTTATCCCGATTCTTTCGCCGTCAAAAACAACAATATTTTCTTATCCATTTCGCAAATTTCCGAAGCGTTGTTCATTCTTGCCATTCCGTTCTTCATGCGTAGATTCGGTATCAAAACCGTGATGCTGATGAGTTTGGGCGCATGGGTATTGCGCTTTGGACTGTTTGGCGTCGGCAACCCGGGCACCGGAATGATCTGGTTGACGCTTTCCATGATTATTTACGGCATGGCGTTCGATTTCTTCAATATTTCCGGTTCGCTTTTCATTGAACGGGAAACACCGAACAGGTTTCGAGCCAGCGCGCAGGGAATGTTGATGATGGTGACAAACGGATTAGGATCGATTATAGGCAATTACAGTGCAGAAGCGGTGATTAATTATCATACGGCCGGCCAAGTGACGGATTGGGCTACCTGTTGGTTTATCTTCACAGGTTACGCGATATTAATCGGAATCCTGTTTGCTGTCTTTTTCCAATACAAGCACGAGGGGCAATCTTAAAAACGGGACGCTGCTTGGCGTTGCGCTACGAAAAAAAGCCGAATATAAATCCTTTCAGACCGCTTGCCGTGTACCTGATGCGGAAAACGATCCCGCAAAAATTTATTCTTCCTATTGATAGTCAGAATTTAAAATTGTATCTTTGCCGCTGTTTTATAACGACAATATAATGTCTAACTTATTAATTAACAATTTTCACTGAAAATCATGAATGAAGAATTAAACAAAGAACAAGCAGTTGAAGCTGCTGAAATTCAGGAAACGGTAAACGTTAACGCGGAAACACCAACGGTTGAAGAACCGGCGGTTCCCGCAGTCGAAGAAAATCCGGTCGCCGCAGAGCTGCCTGTAATGGAAGAAGTTCCGGCAGTTGAAGAAATTCCGGTAGTTAAGGAAACGACGACTAAAAGTCAAAGAAAAGAAGCGCCCAAAGCCGATTTCGATTGGGAAGCGTATGAAAAAGGAGATACTTACGGGGATGTAAGCAGAGAAAAACTGATAGAAACCTACAACCAGTCATTAAGCAAAATCAACGACCGGGAAGTAGTAATCGGCAAAGTAACGTCCCTCAACAAACGGGAAGTGGTTATTAACATCGGCTACAAATCCGATGGGGTTGTTTCGATGACAGAATTTCGTTACAATCCGGATTTGAAAGTCGGAGACGAAGTAGAAGTATATATCGAAAGCCAGGAAGATAAAAAGGGACAATTAATCCTTTCCCATAAAAAAGCCCGGATTGCCCGCTCTTGGGACCGGGTCAATGCCGCTCTCGAAAACAACGAAATCATCAAAGGATATGTTAAATGCCGTACCAAAGGCGGTATGATTGTAGATGTATTCGGCATTGAAGCCTTTCTGCCCGGTTCCCAGATTGATGTCAAGCCCATCCGCGACTACGACGTCTTTGTCGATAAGACGATGGAATTTAAAGTGGTTAAAATCAATCAGGAATTCAAGAACGTGGTGGTTTCGCACAAAGCGCTCATCGAAGCCGAATTGGAACAACAAAAGAAAGACATTATTTCCGGTCTTGAAAAAGGCCAGATATTGGAAGGCATCGTCAAAAACATCACTACTTACGGTGTATTCGTCGATTTGGGCGGCGTAGACGGATTGATTCATATCACCGATCTGAGCTGGGGCCGCGTATCCCATCCGGAAGAAGTGGTGAAACTGGATGAAAAAATCAGTGTCGTTATCCTTGATTTTGACAATGAAAAGCGCCGAATCGCACTTGGTTTGAAACAATTGACGCCTCACCCGTGGAATGCCCTTGACGACAGCCTCAAAGTAGGCGATATAGTGAAAGGAAAAGTGGTAGTGATGGCCGATTACGGTGCATTTGTCGAAATCGTTCAAGGAGTTGAAGGGCTTATTCATGTCTCCGAAATGAGCTGGACGCAACATTTGAGAAGCGCTCAGGACTTTATGAAGGTAGGCGACGATGTAGAAGCCGTCGTTCTGACGTTAGATCGCGAAGAAAGAAAAATGTCTTTGGGTATCAAACAACTGAAAGCCGATCCGTGGGAAGATGTCGAAAACCGGTATGCCATCGGAAGCAAACACGTTGCCCATGTGCGCAACTTCACTAATTTCGGCGTATTCGTGGAAATAGAAGAAGGCGTAGAAGGTTTAATTCATATCTCCGACCTTTCCTGGACAAGGAAAATCAAACATCCGAGCGAATTTACTTCCATTGGCGCCGAAATTGACGTACAGGTATTGGAAATCGACAAGGAAAACCGTCGCCTGAGTTTGGGACACAAACAACTGGAAGAAAATCCTTGGGATGTGTTTGAAACGATTTTCACCGTAAATTCGATACACGAAGGAACAATCATCGAATTGTTGGACAAAGGCGCTGTGATTTCTTTACCGTATGGCGTAGAGGGTTTTGCAACCCCCAAGCATTTGGTGAAGGAAGATGGCTCTCAAGCTCGATTAGATGAAAAGATGAACTTCAAAGTAATCGAATTTAATAAAGATTCCAAACGAATTATCCTTTCGCACAGTCGCATTTTTGAAGATGAACAACGCGCGGAAGCGAAAAAAGAAGCGAATACGGAAAAGAGGGTGACCAAGAGGTCTAAGAAGGAGCGCGAGGAAATCATCTCTCAGCCGCTGGAAAAGACAACTTTAGGCGATATTTCCGAATTGGCCGAATTGAAGTCGAAAATGGAAGGAAATAAGTAAAGAAAACAAGTGCATAGAAAATAGAAAAAAAATTAGGAGGAAGAAGGCGCCCTTTCGGGGGTGCCTTCTTCTTTGTGTCAGCTTTAAAAGTAAAAGAGACTGCGGAGGCGCAGCCTCTTTTGTATTTAAAAGATTTTCACTATTTTTGCACGGTTTCTTTTAACAAAGCATAGAAACCATTTATAGTATTACATGTTAATTTAAGAAAGCGTTAGCTTTTATTCTTGTCTTTGAAACTTAG
>JAIRSN010000130.1 GCA_031255425.1 Dysgonamonadaceae bacterium | reverse complement strand
TCAAGAATAAGGCCACGTCCTGCATGCAAGTATTAAAATGATGATGATAAAACGGGTTTGCTTTCTTTTTTGTTGTTTTCGAAGCGGCAAAGATAATATATTTATTTGGGATAATCCGTGAAAGGAACATTTTTTTAACGGATTCCAATGCCGGAGTACGGTGTATCTGCTACGCATAGGGGGAAGGCGTTGTCCGTTGCTCAAAAGCGGCGTAGCGCGGGAGAAATATCAACTCGGATATGATTGATTATCTAAATAAAAAGCGTATTTTTGTGAAATATTTTTTCATAAATTATAAACATTAAAAACTCTTTATCATGGATAAACCGTATGTAATAGGTATTGATGTCGGAGGAACAAATACCGTGTTTGGCGTTGTAGATGCAAGGGGCTGCATCCTTGAATCCGGTAAGATCAAGACCGGAAACTACGAAACAGCGGAGGCTTATGTGGCTGTGCTGGCTCCGGAATTGAATAAGTTGATCGAAAAAGCGGGCGGAAAGGAAAAGTTTAACGGTATCGGTATCGGCGCTCCCAATGGTAATTATTATCAGGGAACGATTGAGGATGCTCCGAATGTGCTGTGGGCGAAAGGAAAGATAATCCCCTTTGCCAAGATGATCGGTTATATGACCGGTATTCCTGCCGTCTTGACCAACGACGCGAATGCGGCGGCGATCGGCGAGATGACGTATGGAATTGCCAAGGGTATGAAAAACTTTATCATGATCACTTTGGGTACGGGCGTGGGAAGCGGGATCGTTGTCAACGGACAGTTAGTCTACGGACACGACGGCTTTGCCGGCGAACTGGGTCACGTGATTGTGAGAAAAGAGAACGGCCGCCTCTGCGGTTGTGGACGCAAGGGTTGTTTGGAAGCCTATGCCTCCGCCGTTGGGGTCGCCCGGACTGCCCGGCAGTTTATCGAAGAAAGAAAAGCGAAAACGATTTTGACGGAACTCGTGCCGGATGTCGAAAAGATAACCTCGAAAGATGTTTACGACGCCGCAAAGAAAGGCGACCGGGTCGCTATCGACATTTTCCAATATACCGGACGGTTGCTGGGCGAGGCTTTCGCCGATTTCGTCGCATTCTCAAGTCCGGAAGCCATCGTCCTGTTCGGAGGATTGGCGCGGTCGGGCGAATTTATCCTGAACCCGATCAAGGAAGCCATGGACGAATATTCGTTGCGGATATTCAAAGGCAAAACAAAAGTGGTGTTGTCGGAATTGCCGGAAAGCGACGCCGCTGTGCTGGGCGCGAGCGCGTTGGCTTGGGAAATTAAATAAACAGATACTTTTTTTTACTGAAAGCGTGGGCAGGCTGTACACAAACAGGCGCCCACGTTTCTTTTTTCCAACTGCTTATTCTTCCACCACGCATTTCCCGACTTTCCCCATAAAAAGGATGACGCCCGTGCTTTTCTCGCGGATAACGAACAGGAACGGACGGTCGACCATAAAGGGCGTCGCCGAAGATCCGACTGCGCCTGTCAGTATCACCTCTACCGCGGTTGCAGCAGCGGCTTCCGTCCCTTCTTCATTGGTTTCCACAAACGTTTTATGAATGACTTTGGATAGATATACGCCGGGGGCGATGCCGGAAAAATCGGCAACCGGCGCAAACGCACGCTGCATCCCCAGGTTTTGAAGGATTTGCTGCATCTCGATGTTGTACTTGAACTTGAACCGCGGTAAGTGGATGTTTACCTCGCGGGGGTACATGTTTCCGATGGCTGCGTGCCACGATTCGGCGGTCAAGGCGCCGGACAGCGGTTTTCCTTCGTGGGGGAGAATCACGGTCATGCTGAATGCCCGGTTTCCGTAGGGCAGGTCGAGGTAGGCGGCATGCCCGTCGACGGCATAGTCGAACGTGCCCGTTTGATTCATCATATTCACCGCAACCTTTTCGCCTGTTTCAGCCGCGAAACTGCCGGGATAGGTCTCGTTTTTGTCGAACCGGCTGGTCCATATTCCCTTGAAATAAACGGCATTGATCAGGTACATGACGGCATCGCTGCCTATCCGGTCGATGATTTCGGGGATAAGGCGGTTGGTTTTCCCGGCGCACCAGTCGTTGATCGTCTTCACCGCCGAGGGGTCCGAGAAGTCCAGGGCGCTGATCTCCGCTTTGAAATAATTCCGGTTGACAGCCAGGAACTCCGGCTTTACGCGGAAGTTCTGCCTGTACCAGATGGAGTTGGCGATGCCCAACCGGGTGGACGGATCGACCGCCGGCAACGCCTCCTGCATAGTCAGGTAGTACTCGTTGATGTCGCCGACCGACAGTCCGGACATTTCGAGCGCCCGTTCCATTTCCGCACGGGTATTGCCGCCCGCACCGTTCCACGTCATTCCCAGCGCAATGCTGACGCTTAGGGGGGAGATAAGCAGGTTCTCTTTTTCCTCCTGCAAATTCAGGTGAAACAGTTTGAGGGCAAACGCATTGTCCTGTACCACCCGCTGCTTCAGTTCCGATCGCAACTCAATCGGCTGGGCATCCGGCAATTCCAACGGTTCCGGAGGTTCGTTGTTGCACGCAAAACAGGCAAATACGCCGCATACGGATAAACAAATGCTTGTTTTTTTCATTGTAATAAATTTTTTAATGGGGTTTCTGTAGATAATAGATGCAATCCCGCCCGAAAACGTTGCATGGGGTTAGGTGGAGTGGGGGAGGAGGAAGGCGGACACGCAGTGTCTTTTATAATTTTAAAGAGGCGCGGTGTATCTGCTTGGCTACGCCGGCACAGTTTCATTACA
>JAIRSN010000091.1 GCA_031255425.1 Dysgonamonadaceae bacterium | reverse complement strand
GGTTCTTACAAAGCGACGGTAAAACTTCACAAAGAAATTTCGGTTGAAATTCCTTTTGTCGTAATATCCGAGTAAGGCGGAGAATATACCAAACGAGGCAGGGTACACGATGAGAATTGATCTCGTGTACCCTGCTTCTTTTATGCCTGTTTCATCCTATTTCATTACCCCTTCCCAAACGGCTTTGCGCAAAGTCCCGGCATCGTCATCGGCCGTATATTCCCAATACATGGCGCCCAGCAGTTGCCGTTTCAGCAGATATTCGCATTTGAGCGCAATGGAACGCGCATTTTCATACACGCACACCGTTTCTCCCTGCGGATTTTCCAGGTAAGGCGCTTGGGCTACCCCGTCCCATTTTTCCGTAAACCCCTGCAACTTGATAATGTCCTTATAATCTATAAAATAAGGAAGCGTTTTGGTATCTCCATGCCCGTAAAACGGCATTCCCAAAACCAATTTCCCGGCAGGCATACCGGCTGCAATGTGTTTGTCGATTGATTCGTCGGCCGAAATCGTGTTGACCCGTTCGGAACGGTGCAGTGCCGAATGATGATAGGGCGGAATGCCTACGTCGTACATCATGATATTGACAAAATCAACAATCCCGGTCAGGGTTTTGAAATCATAATATTGTCCGGTGGCGGCGGAAGCAAACGTAAGTAATCGATTGTTGCCGATGGCGTTCCGGATCTCTTGCATCAACCGGTTGAAGTTTCCGGTGTCTTCGGGTGAAGAAGAAATTCCGGCTTCGCTGCTGGTCGGATATTCCCAGTCCATGTCGATGCCGTCCAATCCGAACGCATCGACAATGCGTTTGCAATCCGAGGCAAAACTTTTCCGGGTGCTTTCCTTCATCGCCATTTCGCTGAACCTGCCGCTTGTCCATCCGCCTATCGACAGCAGTATTTTTAGGGAAGGTTTCCTCTGTTTCAATTCCACAAGGGATTTCAAACGGTCCGGGTTGTCAATCCGGATGCCGTCGCAGGTTTCGTTGACATGGCCGAATGAATAATTGATATGCGTGACGAAATCAGGCTCCGGGACAATCGAATCCCAAGCTGTGACATAAGCCAGCACAATTTTATCGCTATTGTCCGGCGTTTCGTCCGGCTGTTGCCCGGTGGCGGGCTGACTGTTTTTACTTTCCTCTTTCGTATTGCATGAGGACAGAATAAACGGGAAGAACAAGACACAGAGCATGATTGTGTTTCTTATTCTTCCGGATGGATTTAAATGGGAATGTTTCATAAAATTGATATTTAAGACGTAAATAAAAAAGAAAGAGATAAATGGACCGTTTCCCGGTCTTTTCATCTACCTCTTTCTTTTAATTCAATGTTTTACAGATTAATTGTTACATTAATCACTCCACTTTGCTTTCAGGAATTGCCGGTTCAGGCGGGCGATATTGCTGATTGAAACCCCTTTGGGACATTCCTGTTCGCAAGCTCGTGTATTGGTACAGTTTCCGAATCCTAATTCGTCCATTTTGGCGACCATCGCTTTGGCGCGGGCTTTGGCTTCGATTCTGCCTTGCGGCAATAACGCCAACTGGCTTACCTTGGCGGATACAAACAACATCGCCGATCCGTTTTTACAGGCGGCCACGCAAGCGCCGCACCCGATGCACGAGGCGGAATCCATTGCTTCGTCGGCGTCGATTTTCGGGATGGGAATGGCGTTGGCGTCGGGAACGCCGCCGGTATTGACACTCACATATCCCCCCGCCTGAATGATTTTGTCGAATGCCTGGCGGTCGACCATCAAGTCGCGAATCACCGGGAAGGCTGCCGAACGCCACGGTTCCACCGTAATCGTGTCGCCGTCTTTGAAGTGGCGCATGTGCAGTTGACAGGTCGTAATCAGGTTGTCCGGCCCGTGGGGATGACCGTTGATGTAGAGGGAACACATCCCGCAAATGCCTTCGCGGCAGTCATTGTCGAAAGCAATCGGTTCTTTCCGTTCGCTGACCAGCTTTTCGTTCAGTATATCCAACATCTCCAGAAACGAGGTGCCGCCGGAAATGTCATTTAATTGATAGGCTTCAAAATGGCCTTTTGCTTTCGGCCCTTTTTGACGCCAGACTTTTACTGTTATATTGATGTTCTTATCCATATTTTGTTCATGATTTATAGTTTCGTTGTTGTCTCTTCACAAATTCGTAATCAAGCACTTCCTTTATCAGTTCCGGATTTTTACCGTCTCCTTCATACTTCCAGCAGGATGCGTAGGAATAATTCTCGTCGTCGCGCAGGGCTTCTCCTTCGGGTGTCTGGTATTCTTCGCGGAAGTGGCCGCCGCAAGACTCGTTGCGGTTCAAGCCGTCTAACGCCATCAGTTCGCCGATTTCGATGAAGTCCGCCACGCGCAAGGCTTTTTCCAACTCCACATTCAAGGTATTGGGGTCGCCCGGAATAAATACGTTCGTCCAGAATTCTTTCTTCAACGCTTTCAATTTGCCGAGCGCTGTTTCCAACGATTCTTTGGTCCGCCCCATTCCTACGTAATTCCACATTACCAATCCCAATTCCTTGTGAATGGAATCGACCGTGCGTTTTCCTTTGATGCTCATCAATGTGGCGATCCTGTTTTCGACCGCTTTCTCGGCTTCTATAAATTCGGGCGAATCAACACTGAATCGCGGCACCCGAATCTGGTCTGCCAGATAGTTTTGAATCGTATACGGAAGAACAAAATAGCCGTCCGCCAAGCCTTGCATCAATGCCGATGCACCCAAGCGGTTGGCTCCGTGGTCGGAAAAGTTCGCTTCCCCGATGGCGAAACAGCCTTGAATGGTGGTCATCAATTCGTAATCGACCCAAAGTCCGCCCATCGTGTAGT
>JAIRSN010000035.1 GCA_031255425.1 Dysgonamonadaceae bacterium | reverse complement strand
TTAATAAAATCCGGCTCCGGTAAAAGCAACCCCAACTTATATAAACATGAGAGATGAAAATGATTTGAATAATGAATAAAAAGTTGCCTTTACCTTTGCCGGAAAGAATTATGTGTTTTTTATCTGTTTCATTATGAATGTTGGGCTTCCTGAGTCCCGGAGAGAAGCGATTTAAAATTTCGAAGCGCGGGATCCTAACTTTATTTGCATCTGAGGTTCTGAACTACCCACTATAACAAATAAGTCTGCCCACGCTTCTACGCGAGCGTTTACTTACTTATTCTTGTAGGTATTGAAATTGTCTAAGTTTCAAAGACAAGAATAAAAGCTAACGCTTTCTTAAATTAACATGTAATACTATAAATGGTTTCTATGCTTTGTTAAAAGAAACCGCGCAAAAATAGTGAAAATCTTTTAAATATAAAAGAGGCTGCGCCTCCGCAGTGTCTTTTATTTTTTTTGAAGCAATAAGACAGTCGTTTGCCGGGGGAACCGGAAAGGGAGCCGGGAGGACCGTGCGCCCTTACCTCGGCGGCGCCGCGCCGAACCGCCTTCCCGGAATAACCGGATCATTCTCAGCGCCGGCGCCCTGTTTCGGGAACGAAGTGAACTTGTAAATAAAACTGCACATAAAGTAGGAAGGAATCCCGTTGGTTTCCGATGTCCGGAAGCCGTTGGTAGTGGAGGACGCGCTGATGTTGCTCTTGTTTTGAAGAATGTCGTGGATCTGGAGTTTCAGCGAACCCGTCCCGAACCGCTTATTGAAAAGCTGCTTCGTGACCGCGGCGTTCCAGATGACCTCCGGAATGTTGAACCCTTCGTAATAACCGTGCCGTTCCATCCGCTGGATGTCGCTTTCGATGGTCAGGTTGTGCGGCAGGTACCACGTGGTGTAGCCACCGGCGCCGAAATTGAGCGTTTCCTGGTTTTTCTCCGGGTGGATGGTGTACGTTATCGTGCCGCGATTGAGCGAGAGGTTGACGCCTACATCAAACAGGTCGGAACGGTAATTCAGGTTGGAATGACCCATCGCGGTGAAATTCCGCAGGGTATTTTTCAGCCCGTCTACCCGGCTGTTCTGGTTCCGGTAGCTTGCCATGGCAAAGCCGCCGACCGTAAACCGTTTGTTTTTCAGGGGAAAATTAAACATCCCGCGCATCCGCGTATCCCAGTTGCCGTTCATGTTTTCGTAGGAAGTCACCCGGACGCCGTTGTCTAAGGAGCGGCTGACGGACGTGATGTCGTTGAACGACAGGTTTCCGTTCAGGTCTAAGTTGTATGTCAGTTGCGATTCGGCGATATACCGGCTGAACCGCACGCGCAGGCTGTTCTGGTAGCCCGGTTTCAGCGAAGGATTCCCCTCGTTCCACTCGATGGGATTGGTTTGGTCGGTGAATCCCTTCAACTGTCCGGCGGTCGGCTGGTTGATCTTGCCTTCGTAGTTGAGGCGCAGGTTGGTGCGCTGGGCAAACAGGTAATTGAAATTGACGACCGGCGAGAAATTAACCACCCGCTGGGTAACCGGCTGCAACAACGAATCGCCCCGCGTGTTGCGCAGCGGTTCGCCGTAACGGTAAGGCAGACCGGCCGCGTCGCCGACCGCAGGCTGGTAGGTTTCGTTCACCGAATGGGAAGGATCGATATTGAAGCCCACCGTGTAATTGAATTTCTCATAAACCGATTTGAAGTTCAACCCGAACCGTTGCGTAGTCGAATGGCGCAGGGTACTCCGGCTCAAATCCGGCGACAGCACGGCGATGGAATCCGCCGCCACGGGGTCGGACTCCAGCAGGTCGTAGGTGCTGTTGATGTTCTGCGTCTCCCGGTACGCCAGGCGGTACATCCCCTGCAAGAACTTGTTTTCCCCGACCGGCTCCACGTACGACACCGTGACGCGGTAATTCCCCGTCCGCTCATCGCCTTCCAGCCGTTGTTCCTGCGCGTCGGGGAGTCGGCTTTCCTCGTATTTCGTATTGAAAATATAACTGTTTTCCCGCGAATAACTGTCGTTGTAAGAGCCTTCCGCCTCGATACTGAACACCCGTCCGGGACGGGCAAAGCGGTAGGAATAATCCACAGAGCCGCCCCAGTCGATGCCCCTGCCCTTGTTCAGCGACTCGGATTCGGAATCGAACACCGGCTGCATTTCCTCGTAGTAATACCGGCTGGAAAGCCCGTTTTCGTAGCTCCGGCTCCGGTTGTAGCGGATATTCGGGTGAAAGACAAACAAGTGCTGGCTGTCGGGTTTCCATTCCAATTTGAAATTAGCGGCGAAATTTCCCGAGAAATAATTGTTGCGCGACCGGTTCCCGTCCAACTGCGGCCGGCTCCCGGACAGCGTAACCTGGTTGACGTCGCTGATCGACAGGCGGTCGGAACCGGTATAACGGACGTCCCCGTTCAAGGACAGCCGGGGGGAAAATTCCTTGTTCAGGCTCGCCATCAGGTTGGTCGATTCGGTGATGCCACCGCCGCCGCCCCTTCGCATCCGCATCCCGCCGAAGCGGTTGGCGCCCAGGTCGGCGGCGCCCATGTTGTTGTTGTTGTTTGTTCCCACAATCACCGTGTAGCGGTCGTTGTCCCGCATGTTGTTCAGGAAAGCGCCGCCCTGGTAACGCCTGTCGTTGTCGTTCTGCACATCCGCGCCGGCGCCGAGCAGGGCATTTCCCATCGTGCCTTTTTTCATCCCCGGACGGACGGTCAGGTTGATCACCGTTTCCTCCTCGCCGTCGTCGAAGCCGGTCATCTGCGCCATCTCGGATTTCCGGTCGACCACTTGCAGCTTGTCGACCATTTCGGCGGGAAGGTTTTTGGAAGCAACCTGCGGATCGTCCGAAAAGAACTCTTTGTTGTCCACCAGAAAGCGCTTGACTTCTTTCCCGTTCACGGTGATTTTCCCGTCCTTGTCGACCTCCACGCCGGGCAATTTCTTCAACAGGTCTTCGACCACCGCATTCTCCGTCACCTTGAAAGACGCCGCATCGTATTCAATCGTATCATTCTTCACAATCACCTCCGGCTTCTTGCCCTCAATCACCGCCTCCTGAAGGAGAATCGCATCCGGCTGCAAATACAGCACGCCGAGATTCCGGTCCGAGTCGAGGGCTACGTTCTTCCAAAGCGTATCGTATCCTATATACGTTACTTTCAGCAGGTAATTCCCCGCCGGCAACCGCTTGAAAGCGAAAAATCCATTCGTCCCGCTGACGATTCCCGCCACCGGAACGCTGTCCTTTGCCGTTAACAGTTCGACGCTCCCGGCTACGATGGGTTCCCGGTCAGCCTTGTCCAGAAGCGTTCCGGAGAGCGTGTTGTTTGTTTGCCCGGAAACGGAAAATGAGCATAGCAGGAGAAAAAGAATACTTCCTAATATTTTCATGAGATGATCGTTCATTAATCAGTTTATTTCAGATACAAAGACGAGCTGCCCCCGGAAAGGTTTAATATAAGACCGGATTTTGTTGTTTTTTAACATCCCCCCGGACACGCAGTGTCTTTTATATTTTAAAGGAGTACGGTGTATTTGCCTGGCTACGGAGCTGGAGGGACTGCGTCCCGCATCGTGCGATACCGCATTCCGCAGGTCAGCCACCCAATGCCATCCAGTCCGGACCCATATATACTTTTTGTTTTCCCTTAATAGGAAGATAAGGCAAGCAGCCGGCGGGCGGTTTCGATCAGCGTATCCTTGTTGTTTTGGGCGTCCCGGTCGGATAGGCCGACGAATATATCCGGCTCGATGCCAAACTCAATCTGTTGCATCTCCGCGTCGT
>JAIRSN010000228.1 GCA_031255425.1 Dysgonamonadaceae bacterium | reverse complement strand
GTTCCCGCAAGTCTGTTTTCAACTGAATTCTTTGTTGCGGAAGCTCCCGCAAGTCTGTTTACAACTGAATTCTTAGTCGCGGAGGTTCCCGCAAGTCACTTTTCAACTGAATTCTTAGTTGCGGAGGTTCCCGCAAGTCACTTTTCAACTGAATTCATGGTTGCGGAAGTTCCCGCAAGTCTGTTTTCAGCGGCGCCGCCGCTTTTATTTTTTGGGGAAACACTGTTTCCGCAGCCAAGCAGATACACCGTGCCTCTTTAAAATATAAAAGACACTGCGTGTCCGCCGCCGTTTGCCCTGTACATTTGCACGACTTTTTTAATTTTTCATTTATCTTTGTATCCTGATTTTGAAAAATGGAAAAATCACCTCAAAAATGAAATAGATTATGTTGAAATACAAACGAATTCTTCTAAAGCTCAGCGGTGAATCTCTTATGGGCGACAAACAGTATGGAATAGATGAAGACCGGTTAGCAGATTATGCCCGGCAGATCAAAGAAATAGCCGACAGGAAAATCCAAATTGCCGTTGTAATCGGTGGCGGTAATATCTTTCGCGGATTGAGTGGCGCTGCGAAAGGATTCGACCGGGTGAAGGGAGACCAAATGGGAATGTTGGCAACCGTTGTCAATAGCTTGGCGTTGAGTTCCGCTCTGGAAAAAGAGGGAATAAAAGGACGGGTTTTTACTTCCATCCGGATGGAGCCGGTCGGACGCCTTTATGCTAATCAGGATGCGATGGAAGCGATGGAACGAGGCGAAATAGCTATTGTGTCCGGCGGAACCGGGAATCCTTTTTTTACCACCGATACTGCTTCTGTTTTGCGTGCCGTCGAATTGAACGCAGAGGTGATGCTGAAAGGAACGCGTGTGGATGGAATTTATTCCGCTGACCCGGAAAAAGACCCGGAGGCAACCAAATTCGACGAAATTACTTACGACGAAATCTATCATCGAGGCCTGAAAATAATGGATTTGACCGCAACGACTTTGGCGAAAGACAATCATCTGCCTATCATTGTTTTTGATATGGATACGGTGGGAAATCTTAAAAAAGTCCTGTCGGGAGAAAATATTGGAACTTTCGTTCGCAATTAGTTGCGTTGTTCAATGAAAAACTTCTATATTTGCAAACAAAACAAAATTAATTACGTATGAGTATTATAAAAAATGTAGCGGAACAAGCGGAAGAAAAGATGCTTCACGCATTGACCTATCTGGAAGATGCACTCTCCCGTATTCGCGCCGGAAAAGCCAATGTGCATATATTGGACGGCGTAAAAGTGGAATACTACGGAAGTATGGTCCCGGTCTCTAATGTGGCAACCATTTCAACTCCCGATGCAAAAACCATCACCGTTCTCGCTTGGGAAAAGCAAATGATGAAACCCATTGAAAAAGCAATACAGGATTCGGATGTGGGAATTACCCCGGAGAACAACGGCGAAATTATCCGGTTGGGAATCCCGCCTTTGACGGAAGAACGCCGCAAACTGCTGGTGAAACAATCGAGAAACGAAGCCGAAAATGCTAAAATCGGGATTCGGAATGCCCGCCGGGACGCTAACGACGGAATAAAAAAAGCCGTCAAAGAAGGGGTTTCCGAAGATGAAGGAAAAGAAACCGAAACCGCCATCCAAAAACTCCACGATAAATACCTGAAAAAAGTGGAAGAAGTACTGGCCGCCAAAGAAAAAGAAATAATGACCGTGTAGCGTTATGGATTATGCGTTTCCATAATCTTAATCCTCATATTCCAAAATGAGAGGGATTGTAGTAAAAAATACAGGGAACAGTTACCAGGTAAAAACAGACGACGGACAGTGGACCGAAGCCAAGCTGAAAGGCAACTTTCGCCTGAAAGACATCCAAAGCACCAATCCTGTCGCAATCGGAGATTTTGTTCTCCTTGAGAAAAATCCGGAAGGACTTTCTTTTATTTATGAAATCGAAGACCGGAAGAATTATATCGTCCGCCGTTCGTCCAACCTTTCCAAACAATCCCACATTATTGCGGCGAATCTGGATCAGACGTTTCTGATTGTTACCGTCAATTATCCGATAACCACCCCTACGTTTATCGACCGGTTTCTGGCTACAACAGAAGCATACCGGATCCCGGCTTTCCTTCTTTTCAATAAGACAGACCGTTACAATAAACAGGATGCGGAATATGCCGGAGCGTTGATTCACCTGTACGAAACAATCGGCTACCCCTGCTACCGGATGTCCGCCAAACAGGAGAAAGACCTCTCTTTTATTGAAAACCGGCTGAAGGGTAAAGTCACGTTACTGTCGGGTCATTCGGGGGTAGGGAAATCGACGCTCGTCAACCGCCTGATTCCGGATGCCGGACAGAAAACGCAGGAAATATCCGAATACCATAATAAAGGAATACACACCACCACGTTCTCCGAAATGATCGAACTTCCTTCCGGAGGTTACATCATCGACACTCCAGGGATCAAGGGTTTTGGGGTTTTTGATATGGAAGGAGTGGAAATTTCCCATTACTTTCCCGAAATATTCCAATACTCGCATCGTTGTAAATTTAATAATTGCAGCCACCGGAAAGAACCCGGCTGCGCTGTTCAACAAGCGATAGAAGATCACCTGATCAGTGAATCCCGCTATCGCAGTTATCTTAATATGCTTGATGATAAAAATGAAAACAAATACAGGGAAGCCTTTTGATCTTCGAAAAAAGGTTATTATCCGGGAAATACAGGATTACGTCTTTATCTTCCTGGGTTTGTGTATATATGCTTTTGGGTGGACAGGCTTTCTTCTGCCCGCCCAGGTGACCACCGGAGGCGTAACCGGTATCGCCGCCATCATTTTCTTTGCGACAAATATCCCGGTCGGGATCAGTTACTTCTGCATTAACGCGCTGTTGCTGTCGCTGTCGATAAAGATTTTCGGATTTAAGTTCAGCCTGAAAACCATTATCAATGTCTTTATTCTCACGTTTCTCTTGTCTTTCCTCCAATCCATCATAAAGGAACCGCTGGTGAAAAACGAAGCGTTTATGAACTGCATCCTGGGCGGTATCATCTGTGGCTCCGGCATCGGATTGATATTCAACTATAAAGGAAGCACGGGCGGAACCGATATTCTGGCGCTTATCATCAACCGGCACTACCATATTTCCCTCGGAAAAGCCTTGCTGATATGCGACGTCCTGATCATCTCGTCTTCCTATTTAATCCTGCACAGTGTAGATAAAATCGTTTACGGCTTTGTCGCCATGGGCGTTTCATCCTATGCGGTGGACATGGTTTTGAACGGGGCGAGGCAATCGGTACAGTTTTTCATCTTCTCGGACAAGCACGGCGAAATAGCCGACGCGATTATCCGGCAGGCGCACAGAGGCTGCACCCTCTTGGACGGAACCGGATGGTATTCCAAGAAACCCGTAAAAGTAATTGTTGTAATGGCTAAAAAGAACGAATCCGTCACCATCTTCCGCATCGTAAAAGACATTGACCCGCATGCGTTCATCTCCCAAAGTTCGGTGCGCGGCGTCTACGGGCAAGGATTTGAACAGATAAAAGTATAGCAGCGAAAGGCGGGAATATACAGAGCCAACGCAGGATAAAGCGTTTATCCTGCCGGAATGTAATTTTTTGCGTTGCTTTACGTTATTAATACTATGAAAAAACAATTGGTTTTCGCAACAAACAACAATCATAAACTGGAAGAAGTCCGGGAAATACTGGGGGACGCCTTCCGGATATTGTCCCTGAAGGACATCGGTTGCACGGAAGAAATTCCCGAAACGGCGGATACGCTGGAAGGAAACGCGCTGCTGAAAGCACGCTACGTAAAAACAAATTACCGCCTGGATTGCTTCTCCGATGACACCGGACTGGAAGTGACGGCGCTGAACAACGCCCCCGGCGTATATTCGGCGCGTTATGCCGGGGAAGCGAAAGATTCCAAAGCGAACAGGCAGAAAGTATTGCGGGAACTGGAAGGAAAAAAGGATTACTCCGCCCGCTTCCGGACCGTGATTGCGCTGGTAACGGACGGACAGGAGCGCCTCTTCGAAGGAATCGTCAACGGATGCCTGGTCCGGGAAGAAAGGGGAACCGCCGGTTTCGGTTACGATCCCATCTTCGTTCCCGAAGGATTTGGCGAAACGTTTGCGGAAATGGGAACCGTCCTCAAGAATACAATCAGCCACAGGGCTAACGCTATAAACAAATTAAAACTCTTTTTAGATGAAAACGATCCGGTTTAATTCCCTTGCAATCGCTTGTCTGTTCTGCCTGTTTCCTACGGCTTTACAAGCGCAGAGATCTCGGATAGGAACGTGGAAAACCTACCTGGCGTATCAGGAAGCCATACTGACGACCGAAACGCCGAACCGTGTCTTTGCGGTCTACCGCGGAGCCTATAACGACGGAAAGGTATACAACGACGGCGTGCTGCTCTCCTTCTCGAAGGAAGACAACGAGGTCTTGACTTACTCTTTCCGGGAAGGACTCAACGACATCGGTATCGCGCAAATGGATTATTGTCCCGAAACCCAAACGCTGGTACTTGTTTACGACAATGCCAACATCGACCTGTTTATGGGAAAGAACAATGTCTACAATCTTCCGAATATAAAGAACGAAACCGTGACGAACAAATCCATCAACAGCCTCCGGATCATCGGCAAGCAGGCTTACATAGCCACGGGCTTCGGCATCGTCGTCGTGGATACGGAGCGGAAAGAGATAAAAACCGAATGTAAGCTGGGGCTGAATGTCCATGCCGTCTGCCAATGGGGCGACCAGCTCTACGCCGCCACGAGCGAGGGCATCCGGCGGGCGCCGATCGCCGCCAACCTGATGGACAAGGAAAACTGGACGCCTTTCGACGAACTGGTATACGACGGCGATGAAACCCGCATCGACCGGATGACTGTCTTCAAAGACCGGCTGATCTTCCACGACGGAAGCAACAACCGCATTGTCAGTGCCTCCAAAGAAGGAAGCGTAAACACGCTCCACACCGGCGCCTGCCGGCAACTGACCGTGCTGAACGACCAACTGGTCCTCTGCTTATCCAACACCATCTATTTCTACACCGACCTCGCCGCGAAAGCGACCGAAGCAAAGGTGACGGCGGCAGCCATCAGTTCGTATCAGTCGAAAGACACCTACTGGGTGGCGCAACTGCGTACCGGACTGATAAGCATAAAGAAAGAAACCGGCGTGGACGGGTATTCATTGCTCACGCAGGGCATCAAGGTGGACAGCCCGCTGCGGAACCATTGTTTTTATATGACTTATACTGCCGGCAAACTGCTGGTCGTCGGCGGACATGTGGACAACCGGAACGTCAGCGGAACGTTTATGATCTACGAAAACGGGAAGTGGACCAACTTCGACGACCAGGCCATCGCCAAAGCCTCCGGACTGAACTTCAACGGCACGCCCTGGTGCCGCGATTTCACCTCGGTGGCTGTCGATCCGCGCGATCCCAACCATTATTTCGTGGGCGGCTTCCACGATGGGATATACGAGTTCCAGGATACCGTCCTGCTCAAACTGCACTCCTACACCAACACCAACAACGCCTTGCAAACGGCAAACCCCGGCTTTCACCCGGAACTCTATGTCCGGGCGGCAAGCCTTGCCTTCGACCGGAACAACAATCTTTATGTCGCTAATGCAGAGGCGCAAAACGGATTGAGCGTACTGACCGCCGACAGGCAATGGGCATCGTTCTACTACCCCGATATTGCCAAGGTGTGGACCTACCAGTTGTTTATCGACCGGAACAATTTCAAATGGATCAATAAATACCGGGCGTCCATAGGCGTTTGGGTATTAGACGATAACAACACGATGGACAATCCGTCGGACGACACCGCCTACCACTCCAGCCTGTTCAGGGACCAACAGGACCGGACGGTCAACGCGACGACTTATTCCTGCATCGCGGAAGATTTAGACGGCACAATATGGGTGGGAACCGATATAGGACCGATTACGTTCACCTCCCCCGCCCAGGTCGGCGAGGGCTTATGCACGCGGATTGTTTCGACCGACCAACAGAACACGGGCTTCTATGTTATGGAAAACCAGCGGGTAACCGCCATCGCCATCGACGGCGGCAACCGGAAATGGATCGGTACCGGCGGCGAAGGCGTCTTTATCCTGGAAAATTCCGAGGGAAACTGGACCGTGGAAAACTTTAACACCCGCAATTCCAATCTTATTTCGGACAATATCACCGCCATCGCCATCAACCACGATACGGGCGAAGTGTTTATCGGAACCGACAAAGGGCTGGTTTCTTACATGGGCGATGCCGTGAAGGGTGCGCCCGACTATTCGAACATACACGCCTACCCGAACCCGGTCGACCCGAGAAGAAACAGTCTGGTGACAATCAGCGGATTGGTCGGCAGTTCGGACATTAAAATCACCGACATCGCCGGGAACCTGGTCAACCGGGGCGTTTCCAAGGGGGGGCAATACTCGTGGAACTGCACCAATGCCGCCGGCGCCGCCGTCAAAGCCGGCATCTACCTTGTTTTTGCGACCCTTCCCGATGGGAGCCAAGGCGTTGTCACCAAAATAATGGTGCTGAAATAACCCGGTAAAGCGCCTTTTGCATGAGACTTTACACGGAACAATCTTTCTCTCCGGACATTTCGGAAAAAAACAGTTTTACTTTTTTGCGCCTGCTGCTGGCTTTTTCCGTCTTCCTGTCGCACTTCAAAGTGTTGACCGGCGCCGAGTTGTTCTACTGGCCGATCTCCGGTCCCATGCGGGTTTCCGGGTTCTTTGTTATCAGTGGTTTTTTGATTATCCGGAGCTATTACAGAAGCCGTAACCTGTTGGATTACGCAAAAAAACGGATCCGGCGAATCGTCCCCGCGTACGCTCTGACCGTTGTTGCCTGCGCTTTGTTGCTCTCGCTGGTGAGTTCGTTTTCTTTTTCGGAATATTTCTCCTCCAATGCCTTCTACCGGTACCTGGCGGCGAATCTCACGTTTATGAACTTCCTGCAACCGACCTTGCCCGGCGTTTTTTCCGGCAACCTGCAACCGGTTATCAATGGCTCGCTGTGGACGCTCAAAGTGGAGGTGGTCTTGTATCTTTTCGTGCCTTTCCTGGTGTTGTTCCTCCGGAAGAAACCGTTTTTAATCTTTGCCGGATTGTATGTTTTATCGTTTTCTTTCTATTATTATATGAATTACCTTTACGATATTTCGGGCGAAACGATCTATCTTACCTTAAAAAAACAGTTCCTGGGGCAAATCCGGTTTTTTATTTCGGGCGCCGCGCTGTTGTTTTATTTTGATTTCTTCAAACGGCGGATCAAATGGGTTTTACCGGTGGCGCTGTTGATTTTCTTCCTGCAATATTTCGTTCAATCGGTGGCGGTTGAGATTGTTTATCCGCTGGCGCTGGCGGTTGTGCTTATTTCGTTTGCTTATTTCTTCAAAAGCCTGGCGGCGGTTTCCCGGATCGGCGATCTTTCGTATGGTTTTTACCTCTATCATTTTCCGGTCATTCAGTTGTTTATCCACTTCGGATGGCTGAACGGCCGTCCTTTTCTCTTGTTTCTTTCCTGTTTCGGGTTGCTCTCGGTTTTGTCGTGGTTGTCGTGGCATTTATGGGAAAAAAGATTTCTGCCAAAACGGCGGCGCAGCCTGTTTGAAGGTAATGAGGTTGGGACATAGGGGATATGTCTTTGAGCTACTGTGTCTGTTTGTTTATAAAATTAGGTAGAAATGAGGTTTTTTTCGCACGCCGGGATACCCGGAAAGCGAAAATCTGTTAATTTCTTGACATTGGGGTTTCCCCAAAAACGAAAACCTGTTAATTTTTTGACATTGGGGTCGCCCCAAAAACGAAAATCTGTTAATTTTTTACGATTGGGGTTGTCCCAAAACCGTAAAAATTTGCCTGGGACGTTTTTGGGGTTACCCCACAACCGTAAAAATTTGCCTGGGGCGTTTTTGGGGTTACCCCACAACCGTAAAAATTTGCCCGGGACGTTTTCGGGGTTACCCCGAAAGCAAAAAAAAACGCCCGGGGACGTTTGTCGGGTCACCCGGGGTTGATACTGAAATAAAAGAGGCAACGCCTCCGTGTCCGAGAATACACTCGCTAAAAAGGAATTACAAATGTTTGATCTGCTCGCTCGGTTTGAATTTAACCGTTTTCCCGGCGGGTATCCGGATCGGCGCCTTTGTTTGAGGGTTAATGCCGGTACGGGCTGCTTTTTCGACCACCTGATACGTTCCGTGCCCGACCAATGAGACTTTTCCACCCGCTTTCAGTTCTTTAGAAAGGATTGCCAGGAAACTTTCCAACGCTTTTTTTGCACTCACTTTGCTCAGCCCCGAATCGGCGGCCATTGCAGTAATTAATTCTGTTTTATTCATGGTAAAAAAATTAAAATTAAACTATATTTAACTTGTTTCGAGGCCAAATGTAGTACATATATTCTTAAATGTCAAGTATAAGCCTGTTTAATTTCCGGTTTCCGCAAAAATAACCTGAATTTTGCACTACCTTTGCGGAAAAATTGACAATGAAACAATATAATTTTGATGAACCGGTTGACCGGAGAGGAACGAATGCCCTGAAGACGGATGCTTTGCAGGAACGTTTCGGCCACCCGGATTTGATTCCGCTCTGGGTGGCGGATATGGATTTTAAATGCGGCGATTTTATCCTTGAGGCGCTGAAAGCGCGGTGCGACCGGGGTATTTTCGGGTACACAATGCCTTCCGATGCCTACTACCGGGCGATTATCGACTGGGTGGAAAAGAATCACGGCTGGGCTATCGAAAAAGAATGGATTTCCTACATCCCCGGTATTGTGAAGGGGATTGCCTTCGTGATTATGCAATTTACCCGCCCGGACGACAAGGTCATTATCCAGCCGCCCGTGTATCATCCCTTCCGGCTGCTTCCCCTGATGCACCGCCGCCGGGTGGCTTACAATCCGTTAATCGAAGAAAACCACCGGTATAGAATGGACCTGGACGGGTTGCGCCGGATGATCGACGAAGACTGTAAACTGCTGATTCTCGCCAATCCGCACAATCCGGTAGGGATTACCTGGGACAGGGAAACGCTGGCAGAACTGGCGGAGATCTGTGCGGAAAAGAACGTGCCGGTTATTTCGGACGAAATCCATTCCGACATGGCATTGTTCGGGCACCGGCACCTCCCGTTTGCTTCGGTATCCGAAGCCGCCCGGCAGAACAGCATTACCTTTATGGCGCCCTCCAAGACGTTCAACACCGCCGGAATCGTCAGTTCCCATTCGATTATTCCCAATAAACAACTGCGCGAAAAGTTCCATTCCTTCCTCGAATCCTGCGAACTGAACGCCGGGACTATTTTCTCCTACGTCGTGACCGAGACGGCCTACAACCACGGAGCCGGATGGCGAAGCCAAATGCTTCGCTATATCGAAGGCAACATTCAATGGGTGGATACGTATTTAAAGGAAAATATCCCGTCCATCAAAGCCTTTATCCCGGACGCATCCTTTTTGGTCTGGTTGGATTGCCGGGAATTGGGATTAGACCAAAAAGCGCTCAACGCACTGTTTGTCGAAAAAGCCGGACTGGCGCTCAACGACGGCGAAATGTTCGGAGAAGAAGGACGCGGGTTTATGCGCATGAACATAGGCTGTCCGAGAGCGGTTTTGGTGCAGGCGCTGCACCGGTTGAAGCGCGCGCTAATCTGAAGATTATTGCTTACCTTTGTCGGATTAACTAAAAAATAAATAAAGAATGAAAATTTCGAAAGACAAGTTCGTATCATTGACATACGATTTAAATGTTGGACAAGACGGCGAACAGGAATTGATGGAGCGTGCCACCGAAGAACGTCCGTTATCGTTTATATATGGTATGGGCATGATGCTCGAAGCCTTTGAACGGAACATCGAAGGACTGCAACCGGGCGATAAGTTTTCTTTCTCGTTGCGTCCCGAAGAGGCATACGGTGAATATAAGGAAGAAAATGTCGTCGAATTACCCAAGAAAATATTCGAAATAGAGGGGAAATTCGATAAGAGCCGGATTTCCGAAGGGGAAACACTTCCGATGATGGATGCACAGGGCAACCGTTTGATGGGTTCTGTGCTGGAAGTCAAAGCGGAGGTGGTCGTCATGGATTTCAACCATCCCCTCGCCGGCGAAACACTGCATTTCGACGGCAAAGTGATAGACGTTCACGAAGCGACGGCGGAAGAAATCGCAGCGCTCACCCAACCCCACGGAGGATGCAACTGCAGCAGTTGCGATGCGGAAGACAAATGCGACTGCGGATGTAATTAATCAGTAATGAATACTTTTGGCCATAAATTCCGGTTGACTTCCTTTGGAGAATCGCATGGAGAAGCTATCGGCGGGGTGATAGA
>JAIRSN010000217.1 GCA_031255425.1 Dysgonamonadaceae bacterium | reverse complement strand
AGCGTGAGGATAAGCGTTTTAATGCTTTCCCTTTTCTCGATGTCGAACACGCCGTCATCGGTGTAGAAAGGATTAAACGCAATCGGATTATCCTCTGTGTAGGTAAAATACACGCCGTCCTCGCCGTTAGTCTTGCGGTTTATCAAATTGCAAAGTCCCTGATACGAGTTACCGGTATCAACGAGTACGATATGCGCCCCCTGTTCGTAATATTGCCTTACCATGTGGTTGGTAAAGAAGGATTTACCACTACCCGACGGACCAAGTATGAACTTGTTCCGGTTAGTGATAATCCCCTTTTTCATGG
The DNA here is from genome assembly GCA_031255425.1 of Dysgonamonadaceae bacterium. Classification (GTDB taxonomy): domain Bacteria; phylum Bacteroidota; class Bacteroidia; order Bacteroidales; family Azobacteroidaceae; genus Azobacteroides. The sequence goes on along the minus strand of JAIRSN010000217.1, from coordinate 2,749 downwards.
GCAAATCCGAGATGTCAAGATGCAACGGTTTTCCGGTCAGCCTGTCCACCATTTTTATACCGAAAGGCGAAAGTGAACTTTGGTAATTTGTTTCTTCCACAAAAAAACAAAGAGCCTGCTCGATGAAAGTGTAAAAACTTTCTTCTGCGGGAAAATCCGCCTCATTGCCCGGAATGCCTGCCCAAAAGAGCGTTGGCGTATCTATGGTGTTGTGTCTTGGCTTACATTCCATTAAAGCCAACTGGCTACCGACATCATTCTTAATACGCCCAAGTTCTTCGCGGTCATTCGACCACGCCATCACATTACAGTGGCAGCGGATGGAAGTCAAACCCTGACTGTGCGCCTCGTTCAGATACTCCTCAATCCATTCTTTATTTATCTGATTTTGACGGCTGTAACGCGAAAGCGAGTGCATATTTCGCGCCTGTTTTTCAAAGCGTTTCAGGTTTTCCGCACTGTCATCTATAAAAATGTATTGATTATAGATGTGGTTGCAGGATAAGAGTACACCCACAGGTGCGGAAAAGGATAAACGGCAATCGCTTCTATCCGTAGAAAGTTTTTCGTACCGGTTGTCGGTTGCCACTTTCGAGGGCAAGTCCTCTGTATCGGAAAGCGTATGCAGGCAGAGGATGTTGTCGCCGATGCGCATTTCGTCTGCGCCGAGCGCAATATCCTTTAAACAGGTCGTATTTTCCAATGAAAGTGAAAAATACTTTTCTATCAGTCCGGGATTTTCCCTTGTGCCGGTAATTTCGTCAGAGGTTAGCCGTGTAAGTTTGATAAACCCGCTGTCATTCACAATCCTTTCAAATTGCCCGACCGCTTCCAAAAACTTGGTTACGGCTTCTTTGTCCCGCACTTCTTTGGGGACAAGGAAACCGCGACACAGCGTATTGAAGTTGCTTTGCGCCCGCATCCGCTCTTTGGTCGTTTTCGTCAAAAACAAAAAACAGGCGTGATTCAAATACGGTCGCTCATTGAAGTGACGTTCAAACGAGCGTGAAAGGAAACTCAAATCGTCCTTTTGAACATCAGGATTATAATTTTCCTTGATAAACCAATCCTGCTTATGCACGATACTGAAATTGGGCAAAACCTTAATCGCTTTTGCCCAAGCCGAATGTATCGCCTCGTATTCGTTGCTTGCTACGGTAAAGAGTTCGGGCAATTCTACCCGAAACCCTGCCGTAATATCCGCATCCTTACTGACTATGCAGCCGTTTTCAACCGCCAAGAGTGGAAACTTGCTTTCCAAAGTGGCTGCTTTCATAACATTTCTCATTCCTGTAATTTTTTAATTTTAAAGGGGTCTGCGACCCTAAATAATCGGGAAAAGTTCCGGCGGCTGATGACATACCGGGGATGGTTGCTTTTAGCCTGCACTTTCATCAGTCCGTGTTCGCCATATTTGCTGTTCAGGTGGAACGTTCCGTAAACCAGCGTGAGCGCGGCGGTTACGCCGAAAACGATACACACCCACTGATTGACGCCCGCCATATACATCACTACGAACACGACAAACAGACCGAGCAACCCGCCCGCGAATATGAAAAGGTACTGCGCTTTCAGTCCGTTGAACTCCGCCGGTTTTCCTATCCCTTTGTTAATAGGATACTCCATACGCTTACAGGAAGAAGGAACGAAGAATCGTTGCAGCCACAATCAGGAAGATACACGCGCCAAACCACGAAGCTGCCGTTTTGCCGGTGTCGGGGTCGCCCGACGAAAACTTGCTGTACACTTTTACGCCCCCAATCAAGCCCACGACTGCGCCGATGGCGTATATCAATTTGGTCGCGGGGTCGAAGTAGCTGGTTACCATCTGGGTGGCTTCGGTAATGCCTGCCGCACCGTTGCCCTGCGCCATTGCGCTCATGGCAGTCATCAGAAGTGCGACTGCCGAAAAGAAAAATCTTACATTCTTTTTTGTCATAATGATTTTTTGAAAATGCCGTGCGGGAGGGATAATCCCGCACGGCGGTGAATACTGTTTTTACTTGAATTTTAGTGGCGGCTCTGTCTGTGAGAGCCTTGTTTTTGCGTTTTCGGGAAACGCTAACCGTAATCTACCTCTTTCATTTTTTTACTTTTATTGTTCAACTAAAATAATCGGCGGCTTCAAAATCGCCGTAATCCGTATTTGTGGAAACTTCCGTTTTTGTTTCCATTTCCGACATCTTGCGTTGGACTTGGCGGTCGATAATCGCCCTCGTCCAGTTCGCTTTGCCCTCATCGCCCTCCGCAAGCAGTATGAGCAGTTCGGTATGTTCCAACGCGACAAGCGTTTTGCCTGTTTGCCCATCTACCGTTTCGGGTTGTTCCCTGACGGCTTTGGCTACCGTTTGCAGGTCGTTAAAATCGTAACCGTCCGCATACATCGCCCCGCTTCCCTCCACTCTGCCGAGTTCCTCCGCTTCTTCCGCTTCAAAATCAATGTCGCCGTTATCATCGTCATCATCAATTTCAATATCCGAATAGTCGGGTATGATTTCAGGGTTGCTGTCTTTGCCGAAAGCCTCGTCCAACTCATTGGAAGGTATTGCTACCTGTTTCCGGTTTTCTGTTCCGGCTGCAAAAATATACGATTTTTCTTCGTTTTTTTCAATATCCGTTTGGATGGCAGGGGTTTGCAGGGGTTTGCTCCGGTCGGGTAGGACAAAACGGCTTTTGCCCATCACGCTGCGGTCGGGTTTTTCCTCTTTCGGGGGATTCTCCACGCCGCCCTTTGTTGTACCCTGTTGCT
>JAIRSN010000115.1 GCA_031255425.1 Dysgonamonadaceae bacterium | reverse complement strand
GTTGCTGTATTTCAATTCGAGGAAAACAAGCCATGAAGCGGCGTCGTTGTTTTCCGGAAAGATCACACATTCGCATTGGCTGCGCGCGTCCCCGTTGGGATAGGTGAAACTTTTGTTGTTGAAAATAACGCTTATAACCCGCAGGGCTTTCGTATTTTGCAACGAAAAATAACCGATATTCGTAGGCGGCATCCCGGTGAAGATTTCAATGGCTTTCCTCGATTGGGTCTGTTCGGTATGATCCGTCACATAAATGGATTTATCTGTGAAAAGATAGTGATTCAGGTGATGTGGAAATTCTTTTTTAATGTTCGCTATTATCATTCCCGTAATAGTTTAACATAACGTAGAAATCGTCCATGATGTCTTTCATTTTGGAGTCGAAATAGTTGTCGCCTATAAGGTTGTCTTCCTGTTGAATGCAGTGGATTTTCCCCTCACTGAGCTGGTATATGGATATTTCCTGCGGATCGAAGGGGATCAGGTTCGGGTCTAACCGGCGCTTGTCCGTTTCGCTCATCTTGCCGTAAACGACTCCCGCCATCAGGCAGTTATTGATTGCATAGAGGATGTATGGGCTGTGCGTGGTGATCAGCAGGGAATGTTGCCTTTCGGACGTCATTTTGTTGAATAAATAATAAATCAAGTCCCGCTGTGTTTCGGGGAACAGGTTCTGTTCGGGTTCCTCAATAATAAAATGGGTCCGGTGGTACTGCCGCCGCCTTTTTTCCAGGGCGGAAAAGAAATTTTTTGTTTCCTCTTCTATTGTTTCCTTGGATATTTGCTGGCTTTTGTCGCGGGCATTCACATATTTGCTTTCAAAAATATCGTTCAAAATATCCTTTATCGATTCCACTTCATTCATGGAAAAAGGATGATCTTCCTTGAAAATCTTGTCCGTTAGATATTCGACTATCAGGACCAGAGGCGTTATCGACTGCATGCCGCTGGAACTTGCCCGCAGGAAAATTTCCTTTTGGGTATCGTTCAGGATCAACATATCGGAATCGGACGCCTGGTTGTTGTAGAACTGGATGCCCAGGTTCAGAATCGGCAATGAGTTCTGCTTGGTAAACTTCTTCTTCGCCGTGTACCAGTCGTATAAAAAACTCATAATATTATCGTTCGTTTCATTGTACTTGCCCAGGTTGGAAATCGAAGACACAAAATTCCGTTCCGAGGGAATGTAAATGTTTTTCGACCGTTCGTAATGGGTCACATCAATCTCGTTCTTGAATTGAATGGATTCTTTCAGTTCGCTGCCCCGGTAGTTGATGATAATAAAGTCGCTTTCGTACTCGAAAAAGGAATTTTCGGCAAAATAGTTATTCAAATGGTGAAAGCCCAGCAACTGTTTGATCACATTTTCATTGTATTTCCCGTCTAAAATGGACCTTTTTTCAACCCATTGGCAATAACTGATAATCTTGGCGACCGTACTTTTTCCGCTACTCTGGGGTCCGGCTATTATGTTTATTTTGTTGAGGTTTATTTCAACATTTGCAATGGGTCCAACATTCCGAATCGTTACTTTTGTCATTGTTTTAATTTTTGCAAACGTACAAGTTAATTTTTATTCCGCCGTTCCGGGATTTATTCCTTTCACGGGAAAGGCCGCGCCGGTTTTGAGTTTTTGACAACCGAAATCCGGGCGGCCTTTGCAGATTTTCTATGACTTAATTCTGAGATTTATAACCCACTGTCTGGGTCAATACCGGTTCTTCGTCTTCGCTCAGTTGGAGCGCAGCGCGCACGTCGTCTTTGTCAAACCAGCCTCTCACCACCGTACCCAGTCCTGCCGATGCGCAATACAGGTACACGTTCTGCGAGATAAAACCGGAATCGACCGCGGCGCCTTCTGCCGAATTTTTCTTCAAATCGACCACATACACCAGGTTCAAGGGGGCTACGGCAACAAAATCCTGTTTGCCGGTTTTTGCACGGAAGTCGCCTTTTGCCTTTTGCACCAGCACATTGTTTTGGGCGTCGTACACATAAACGCCCGATTTCAACACGGCATAGATAATAAATTCCTGCCGGTTGTTGGCGGAGGGAACGGTCCGTTTGTCTTCGCGGTTGAAACCGTAAGCCGCCCATAACAGATTGGATAAAGTTTGCGTATCCAATTCCTGTGCGGAAAATTCGCGTGTCGTTTGACGATCGTTCAAAGCCTCCATCAAAGGCTTACCACCTGTCTTCTCGGGACTCGGCAAAGAAATATCCTGTGCGGAACAGGAAAAACAAAAACTTGCCATCAAAATAGAAATAATAAATTTGTTCATTTTCGTAATTAATTTAGAATAATTTAAGTTGTTTCTGCGTACCTGCGGTGAAACGGCTCTGTCATCCCCTTTTCCGCCCGGTATATTTAGAAATAAAACACAAAGTTATAGAAAAATAAATTACTTTTGCACGATAATCAAAAATTATTAAGGCTTTATGAAACGTTGCCTGTTGTATCTCCTGATTGTTCTGAGCGTATTTCCGGCGCAAGCGGCGCATGCCTTGAAAACGGAAAACCTTCAAGTGAGCCTGTTGACCGTGATGCCTCGCCCCAATGAAATTTACACTGTTTACGGGCACACGGCGCTTCGCCTGTACGATCCGGCGCAACAGATTGATATTGCTTTTAACTGGGGGACGTTTGACTTTCAGGCGCCGCATTTTCTCTACCGTTTTATCAAGGGCGAAACCGATTATTTCCTGAGTACGTCCGATTATGCGTATTTCCTGCGGGCGTATTCCCAGGGGAATGCGACGGTGACGGAACAGGTGCTGAATATGACGCCGGAGGGGAAGGAAAAATTGCTGCAAATCCTGTCGCTCAACCTGCTGCCGGAAAACCGGGTTTACCGGTATAACTTCCTGTTTGACAACTGCACTACCCGCGTGCGCGACCTTATTGAAGATTGTACCGGCGCTTCGCTGGTTTATCCCGTGCAGGCGGAAAAGGCGACGTTTCGCCAACTGATTCATTCCTGCACGGCGGCTTATCCCTGGATGACGTTTGGGATCGACTTGCTGATCGGGAGCGGCGCCGACTCGACGGTCTCTCTCCGGCAGGAGCTGTTCCTTCCGCTTCGCCTGAAGGAGGCGCTCGACCGGTCGGTTGCGGCTCCTTCCGTCCCGGTTGTTGCTTCGGTTGAACGGGTCCTGGTGTCTTCTCCCGGGGACGATTCGACGCCGGCGGCATTGGATTTTCCGCTGATAACCGGGTACTGCCTTTTCTTCCTCTGCCTCGTTGCCGGGTGGGCGGGATGGAGAAGGAAACGCCTGTTCGGGGGATTTTTTGCGCCTTTGTTTTTTCTGGCGGGGGCGGCGGGGTGCCTGGTGGGTTTTACCGCTCTCTTTTCCGAACATCCCTGCACTTCGCCCAACTGGAACTTGCTCTGGCTGCACCCTTTCCACTGGATTGCTTTCGCGGGGTATTTCCTGAAAAAGAAGCCTTTCTTTTTGGGATTCCACGCGATTAACCTGGCGCTTTTACTGGCTGTCCTGGCGGGGTGGCGCTGGATACCGCAAGCCTTAAACCCTGCTAACATTCCGTATATCCTTTGCCTGGCGGTGGCGGACGCGCAGTATCTTTTGTTTTTTAAAGATGCGTGGAAATCGTAAATCTGTTAACATTCTTTTTTTTCAATATCGTTGAAAATCGTGAATTTGTTAATTTTTCACATTTCAATGCCGTTGGAAAGTGTAAGTCTGTTAACATTCTTGCTTTCCAGGATATTTGAAGAAGATAAATCTGTTAATTTTTTACTTTCCAATGTCGTTGGGAAATGCAAATGTTAACGACAAAACGTTTTACAATGGCATTGTAAAACGCAAATGTTAACGCCGGGACGTTTTACAATGGCATTGGAAAACATGAATGAGACTCCGGGACGTTTTACAATGGCATTGGAAATCGTGAATGTTAACGCCGGAATGATTTCCAATGGCATTGGAAAACGCAAATGAGTACTCCGGGACGTTTTACAATGGCATTGGAAATCGGCATCCCAAAACCTCATTTCTACCTAATATATATAGGATGATGATACGTGCGATGCCGATGCTCCGTAGACACCCGACTCCTGCGAAGTCGCAGGCACAGCCGGACACGCAGTGTCTTTTACAGACTTATTTTTCTTGCACCTTTTCCGGTCCGGATGATATATATCCCTTTCAGGCCCGATATATCAATCCGGTTCGATACACCCGACCGGATTTTCCGCCCCGACAAATCAGACAGAAAAACACTTTCCCGTCCGGGACCGTCTATCAGCAGGAACCGGCCGGAACGTTGAAACCGCAACAAACCCGTTTCCGGCAGACTCACTCCGGTAAACGTATCAATCTTCAGGTACGCATAAACCGGGACGGATTTGCCCTCGCCGGTCGAGTAAAAGTCGCGGCTGTTGTGACTCCACGCAATCGCTTCGCCCTGGTTTTCTTCCTTATAAGCCGCTATGTGCTGCGGTTGCCGGGCAAACGTTTGCGAAAAGTCTTCTTCCCCCTGCCGTTCCCAGTACAGGACGTCGGTAGCGTTTTTGATCAAGGCTTTTTTCCCGTCGGCAGAAATGTCCCCGGCGGTCAGGTAGAGAAACTTGTCGCTGGTTTTCCCCAGGTCGCAAACCCAGTTCAGGACAGCCGTATACGATCCGGTTTTCCAGTCCGTCGCGTAGACGGCATTGATTTCCTTCTTGTGTTTGGTCACCACATAGATTTTCTTTTTCACCGGATCGAACATCAATGCTTCGGCGTTGTGGCTGACCTTGTCGCCGCAATCGCTTTGGTTGTGCAAGCCGTCGTAGGTAAACGTAATCGTTTCGATGGCGGAAGACGAAACAGTCACCGTTCCGCCGGTAATTTCCGGTTCCACAAAGCGATAGATGTAATACTTCTGCTTCCCCTTGCTCTTTCCGTCCTTCACATTGTTGTCGCCGATGCAACCGACTAAGATGTAATTGACACCGTCGAGCGTTGCCAGGCAGATGTCTTCCCAGTCGTCGTTTTTTGAGATACCGCTCAACTTGACCGTCTGCCGGATGCTGCCGTTGGGATTCAAGGCATAGATTTCGCTTTTCCCTTCGTCCACATGCACCCAGAAATAGCCCTCCGTGGTACGGCTGCACGCCATTCCCGAAATTTCTTTCAGGGAAGAAGGCGTATCACCGATTTTCGTTCGCTCATACTCTTTGTTTTCCTCAATCGTGTTCCCGTTGTATTTGAAGGCAAAAGAAACCGGTGAAAAAAACAGCAAACCCATTAACAGTAAAAAAAATGTTTTCATATCACATCTTGTTTAGTATACATGCCGGAATTTCGCCGTTTGGCAATCGCCGTTTTCATAGACGGTTTTTTTGATCAAAACCCCTTGCGGAAAACCGGTTTTCACCGGGATGCCCGAAACGGAATAAATGGTTTCGGACACGACTTTTCCCTTCCCGGAGCAAACGGTTTGCACGCCTGTTTGCCCTTCTTCGCCGAGTTTCCCCGCGCCGGCTTGCTGCACGACGATGGCAGGAATCCCGCCGGCATCCACCGAAGTATAAGGATAATAATCTTCGGGAGTGTACGAAACGGACGGATTGGCAGGAGGCGCGTTCAGTTCCGAATTAAATTCCGCCTCGTTGGAATTGTCGAAGATATTGGTGCCCCTTGTCCACAAAAAGCCCGGACCGGAATCGGCATACCCGCTTTTCCCATACCCCGGATGCGCACAGTCCTTAAAATAGTTGTCCTCCACCAATACCTTGGCGCCTTCGCGCGAGGCAATGCTGTAAATCGTATTGCCGGCAAAGTAGTTGTTGTAAAGGTGGACAATACCGAAGCGCACGCTGGGATTCCGCTGATAGGTTCCGTCGAAATAGTTGTGATGGAAGGTCGTCCGCAACTTGTCCCGGTCGCTGTTGCCCGAACCGTCGCTCGAACTCATCAGGATGTTTTTGGAATGATTGAAAAAATGACAATACGAAACCGTAATCAGGTCGGAACCCTTGCATATATCCAGCGTGCCGTCGAAATCGGAACTGCTGGGGTCGGCGCCCCCGTCGCTGAACGAACAGTGATCGATCCAGACATGCTGCGTATTGTTCAGTTTGATCAGGTCGTCGCCCGATTGCATAAAATGAATGTTTTGAAAAATCACATTCTCCCTTTTGTTCAAGGCAATCCCCTGTCCCCGGATCACGGCGTTGTCGCCCACGCCGACAATGGTTTTGTGGGAACGGCACGACAATTCGCTTGAGATGCGGATCTCCCCGTGTACCCGTACAATTATTTTGCCTTCCGTATCCAGGGCATCCGCCAGTTCGGAAGCCGTGTAAACATCGGCGATCGCTCCGCCGCTTCCGCCGGTCAGCTGGTAGTTGGACGTAACAAAGCCGTCGGGCGTTCCAATAACATGGTCGAGCGCTTTCACCGGCGATGAAAGCAACACAAACAATCCTAAAAAGGATGCGTAATAAGTAAACTGTTTCATAATGATTATTGATTGATTATTTTTTCCGTCCGGACAGATTGGTTCCGGTAAACCGTCCTTTTGATATACACACCGTTCTCCGGCGCCGTCGCCAGCCGGATGCCCGAAAGCGTGTAATACGCTTCGGACAGCGCCCCGCCGGACGGGTTGACCTGCCCGGTAGTCCCGCCTTCCGGTTCGCCGCCCAGCCACATATAACTGAAATCGAA
>JAIRSN010000061.1 GCA_031255425.1 Dysgonamonadaceae bacterium | reverse complement strand
TTAGCTTCCTAATGCATTAGGAAACGCGTCGACGAAGTTTTTTTAGCTTCCTAAAATGTTAGGAAGTCTTATAAATAAAATTTTTATACTACCTAAAGTATTTGGAGATAGAATGATGAATAATTAATTAGTAAACAGTAGAAGAAAAATGAAGATTACACCTTTTTATTTGTATCATGCCCGCAATGAAGAACATTATCAATTCTTGGCTAACGTAAAGACGTTGCTGGAAAGGCATCCCGCAGTTGCGGACATCGTGTCGTCGTTGATGCCGGCGTTCAATCAGCTTCTCGGCGTCGAAAAATCATTGGTCGATCCCTTGATTAAAAGTGATTACACCAAACAAATCGCCGCCGCAGACCGCCGGCGCGACCGCGCCCTCGCCGGGCTCAGCATCGCCATCCGTTCCCTGCTTCACCACCCCGATCCGGCGGTGGTCGACGCCGCTGTTTCGATACAAAACCTTCTCAAGTCGTTCCGCAACCTGATCGGAAAGAAAGCCTGCAATGTCTTTGTGCTACTGCCCAATCTTATTGCTTCATAAAAATATAAAAGCGGCTGCGCCTGCCTACTGCGGTTGTTTTGTTATTAAAATCAGGTGGAAATGAGATTTTTAGGGATTGCGTCCCTTGGCTGCCGCAGCCAAGCCGATATGCCGAACTCCTTTAAAATATAAAAGACACTGCGTGTCCGCCGCCTCTTTTGAAAATAATTCCTTTTATCGTACATTTGCAGCAACTACCAAATTTCAAAAAAAGAAAAAGAGATGGAAGACGTCGTATTTTCAACATATACCATTGATTTCGCAAGAGTTGCATTAGAGTATTGCGCCTTTGTAGAAAAGGTCGGGGACAGCGATAAGAAAACATTTGTGGATAATATGACCAAAGTATTACCACTTCTGTATCTTAAAGTTTCCATTATTCCGGAAGTAAAGGAAGATTACAATTCCTTTCTGGAAACAAAAGTGGACGAAAACTTGTATTCCCAGGTGGAAAACAATATCGGCAGGCTGCTGGACAACGACAACTTGTACCTGGAAACGTTTCATCCGGATATTAAGTTGAGCGATTCGCCGGTCGCGGTGAAAATCTCGGAAGATCTTGCCGATATATACCAGGACCTGGGGAATTTTATTGCCGTTTTCAAAAACGGACAGAAAGAAACGATGAACGATTCCTTAATTTTATGTATAGATAATTTCAAAAAATATTGGGGACAACGACTGGTAAATGCACTGAGAGCATTTCATTATATTAAATATGGATTAGAAATTGAAGAATAAGGTACTTTGGAAAAAACAATTACAAAAGAAGAAATCTCATTATTTCCGATAGAAGAATTTGCGGGTCAGATACGCGAAGTGAAGACGGAAGAGGAAACAAAAGAAGCGGTAGACTATTTATCCAAGTTCGAAATGCTTGGGTTTGATACGGAAACCCGTCCCTGCTTCCGGAAAGGCCATGCGAATGGCGTCGCGCTGATCCAGTTGTCTACCGCCGACACCTGTTTTTTGTTCCGGCTGAACAAAAAAGACCCGTCACCGGCGCTTATCCGCTTCCTGTCCGACCCGAAAACATTGAAAATCGGACTGTCCTTACGGGACGATTTCCAATCCATACGGCGGAAGATGAAGTTTATGCCGGAAGGATTCGTCGATTTGCAGAAAATCGTGCTTCAACACGGCATCAAAGACATCAGCCTGCAAAAAATATACGCCCTTCTTTTCAATAAAAGAATATCCAAAAAACAACGGCTAACCAATTGGGAAGCAGAAGAACTGACAGAGAGCCAAAAGAAATACGCCGCTTTGGACGCTTGGGCTTGCCTGAAAATATACGAGAAACTATGTCCTGTAAAAGAGTCTATTTAAATCGGGGGAAAGAGGAATCGCTGAAGCGTTTCCATCCGTGGGTGTTTTCCGGCGCCATTCACCGCATCGAAGGCGTTCCGGAGGAAGGAGAAATCGTCGAAGTATACGATTCCGAAGGCCATTTTTTAGCCACCGGGCATTGCCAGATAGGATCCATTGCCGTCCGTATCCTCAGTTTTGAAAAAGAAACGATCGACAAAACGTTCTGGAAAAAGCGCTTGGAGGCCGCCTGCCGGTTGCGCCGGCAAGCCGGTTTTACCGGAAGCGCCGCAAACAATATCTACCGGCTGGTTCACGGCGAAGGGGATTTCCTGCCCGGATTAATCGTCGATATTTATGCCGGCACGGCAGTTATACAAGCCCATTCGCCGGGGATGCACATCGTGAGAAACGAACTTGCCGAAGCCTTGCAGGACGTTATGGGTCATTCCATTCAAAACATCTATTACAAATCGGAAACCACGTTGCCGTTCAAAGCCGGGTTGGATGCCGAAAACGGCTACTTAACCGGCGGACCGGACACTCCGGGCGTCGCGGTCGAAAACGGGTTGACGTTCCGCGTGGATTGGGAGAAAGGACAGAAAACCGGGTTTTTCATCGACCAGCGAGACAACCGCAGCTTACTGGAACGGTATTCCGAGGGGAAAAGCGTGTTGAATATGTTCTGTTACACCGGCGGATTTTCCTGTTACGCCCTGCGTGGAGGCGCCCAACTCGTACATTCGGTCGACAGTTCGCCCAAAGCGGTTGCCCTGGCGGACGAAAATGTACGGTTGAATTTCCCCGGCGATCCCCGCCACCAGTCTTTTGCGGAAGATGCATTCAAATACCTGGAAAAAATGGGAGACCGCTACGATTTGATCGTCCTGGACCCGCCGGCATTTGCCAAACACCGGAATGTGCTGAAAAACGCTTTGCAGGGCTATCGCAAACTGAACGCCATTGCTTTTGAAAAGATAAAACCGGGAGGAATCCTCTTCACCTTTTCCTGTTCGCAGGTAGTTACCAAAAACGATTTCCGGTTGGCGGTGTTCAGTGCGGCGGCGCAGTCCGGAAGAAAGGTAAAGATACTGCATCAGCTTGCCCAGCCGGCAGATCATCCCATCAATATATATCACCCCGAAGGTGAATATCTTAAAGGATTAATTCTATCCGTCGAATAATCATATAAAGGTTAAATTTAATTAAACACGAAGAAATTGTGTTTTGAAATTATGTTTTATAACATATAATCTATTACCTTTGCAGTGTGTTTTTCATGGTATTAGATTTAAGGTTAACAATGAAGATTGGTTGTCGGGACGACAACCTTTTTTTTTGCACTGCCCGCAACATCGTCGAATAAATCCCATAACAAACAGGGAGATGCCGAAAACGGCATCTCCCTGTTTCCTGTTTTCCGCCACCCGTTAAAGGCAAGCGTTTTCAGGCCGGAACGACTATTTCAGTTGCGCGCTGATCCATTTCCGTGCTTTTACATATTGCTCCGGATAGGTCCAATGCGCAATTTCTTCCACAATAAACATTGTTTTGGGAGCGGAAATAACATTGAAAGCCGAATACATTGAGGTGGGCGGACACACCATATCGTTGTATCCGAAGGAATAAAATCCGGGTACTTTGATCTGGCGGGCAAAATTCACGACATCGTAATAGGCGATTGTTTCTATTTTCCGCGCGGTAACTTTGTCGTTTTTGTCGACATTCCGGAAAGCGTGCGGCCAGCCTCCTGCGCGGCCGTAGAGGTAACCCGTCATATCGCACAAAGCGGGATAATAGGCGGCTAATCCTTTCACGCGCGCATCCAGCCCGGCGGTTATAATCGAAAGCGCACCTCCCTGGCTTCCTCCCGTGACCACCAGGTTGGTTCCGTCAAATTCGGGAAGGCTGTAAATAAAGTCGACCGAACGGACACAGCCCAGATACACCCGTTTGTAGAAATACTGGTCTTTGTTGTCCATATTAAATACCGGGTAATTATTCAGGGCGCCGTTGTTCAAATCGTTGTAAACGCCTGCCGGCAAGTTCACCGGAATGCCGTGTATCCCGATTTCGAAGGTGATGACTCCCTCGGCTGCGAATCCCGGATCGCCACTGTACGGGCGGATCCCGGCGCCGGGGACTTTCAACAGGGCGGGGTATTTTCCGGGCGCTTTGGGCACACACAATATCCCATAGATGCGGCTGCCCAGCCGGTAATTTTGTATCCCAACGTGATACACATTTACTTTGTCCGTACACCGTTCCGGCAACAACGTGACAACCGGTGCCATCGGAATCTTGGCGTTTTCGCTGATGGCGGCTTCCCAGAACGAAACAAAATCGGAAGGATAACCGACGGTCGGCTGTATCTTTTCCGGATCGAATCCGGCGGTGGCACGGCCGACGTATTCTTTCCCGTCGTACATAACGAATACGCTGCAACGGAGGAAGCCGGGCTTTTTCAGGCTGCCGGCGTTAACGGACAGCCGTCCGTCTTTCAGGGTAACGGTCTCTTTTTTCAGCGGATCCATCATGTCTTCCGACAGTTCATACCGTACTTCGATGTTCTTCAGGCAAACGTCGTTTTTTGTGACGGAAATATCAAACGTTACCGGTTCCCCTGCTTTATAAAGCCAGTCGAGACGGTCGGGTGCTACATTGACTTTGATAAATGTCTCCCCGGGCTGTGCTGCCAGATGAGTTGTGCAACCGAATGTAATCAAAATAAGAAAATAACGAAGGAATAAATGCTGTGTTTTCATAAGCTAAATGTAATTTTATTGTTTAAAAAATGATTGCAAAGTTAAAATTTTCCGGTGAAAAACAAATCATTTTTATAAATTTAATTATAAAAGGCGGCGGACACGCAGTGTCTTTTATATTTTAAAGGAGTACGGTGTATCTGTTTAGCTGCGCTTAGGAACATTGCCTCCCAAAACTACAAAAGCGGCGCCGACGCCGATTGCCAGGTCACCTGGCAGGTAAGACATTAACATATTTTCGTTTGCCAGGCGACCTGGCAATCGTCCCGGAGAACTTTTCACGATTGCCGGGAACATGGCAATCGCCGGCGGCGCAGCTAAAATATAAAAGCTACTGCGTGTCAAATTAAATTATTATCATTACTTTTGTCCTTCTAAAAACATGACAGCTTGTCAGAAAAAAATAAAACAATGGATAAACAACAAAACAACGTTCAGATCGAATTAACCGACAATGTCGCCCAGGGAATATACTCCAATCTGGCAGTCATAGCCCATTCCTCATCCGAATTTGTAGTCGATTTCGTGCAACTGATGCCCGGAATGCCGAAGGCAAAAGTTCAGGCACGCATTATCCTGACACCGGAACACGCCAAAAGGCTGATGTTCGCTTTGGCGGATAACGTCAAGAAATATGAATCGCAAAACGGTGAAATTCAAACACAAGAAAGAGGATTTCATCCCCCGTTTGTCGGCCCGGTCGGAGAAGCGTAAAACACAAAAAACCGTATCATCCTCACCGTATATATAATAAGGAATGAAAGTAATGAAGTTTGGCGGAACGTCAGTCGGTTCCGCAGAAAGCATATTAGAAGTAAAGAAGATTGTCGAAGCAATCGAAGAACCGGTGATTGTCGTCGTCTCCGCCCTGGGAGGAGTTACCGACCAGTTGTTGACCCTGTCGGGCAGGGCGGCGCAAGGCGATTGTTCGTATGAAAAAGAATACGGCAAATTGGTGGTGCGCCACACCGAAATGGCCGAAGAGGTAATCCCGAACCCGGAAGTCCGGAGCGGGCTGTTGAAACAACTCGCTTTCCTGCTGGACGAATTGGGAAATATCCTGCGAGGCGTATTCCTGGTCAAAGACCTGTCGCAAAAGACGTCCGATATTATTGTGAGCTACGGCGAAAGGCTGAGTTCCCTTATCGTCGCCTCCCTGCTGGCGGAAGCCCGGCTGTTCGACTCCCGCGATTTTATAAAAACGGAAAAGCAGTTCTCCAAGCACATCGTCGATTTCGCCCTGACCAACCGGCTCATCGAAGAAACATTCGTCCATCCGCCCCAAACGGCAGTCGTTCCCGGCTTTATAGCAAGCGATAAGAAAACCGGCGATGTGACCAATCTGGGACGGGGAGGCTCGGACTATACCGCCGCTATTCTGGCCGCGGCGCTGAAAGCCGGCATACTGGAAATCTGGACGGATGTAGACGGATTTATGACCGCCGACCCGCGCATCATCAGCAATGCCTATGTCATCGAAGAACTCAGCTACATCGAAGCGATGGAGCTCAGCAACTTCGGCGCAAAAGTGATTTATCCCCCCACCATTTTCCCCGCCTACCACCTGAATATCCCCATATTGATAAAAAACACATTCAACCCGGAGGCGCCGGGAACCTATATCACGAAAGACAGGCGAACAAACGGCAAATCGTTGATCAAAGGAATTTCTTCCATCAGCGATACCTGCCTGATTACGATGCAGGGCTTGGGAATGGTCGGCGTGATCGGCGTGAATTACCGCATTTTCAAAGCGCTTTCCGAAGCCGGAATCAGCGTGTTCATGGTTTCGCAGGCATCTTCCGAAAATACAACTTCTTTTGCCGTGAAAAATGCCGACGCCGGCTTATCGGTAGACGTGCTGAAAAAGGAATTCCAATTGGAGTTGACGCAAGGGGAAATCAATGATATTAAGGCGGAAAAAGGATTGGCGACCGTCGCCATTGTGGGCGAAAATATGAAGCGGACGCCCGGCATTGCCGGCAAACTGTTCGGCACCCTGGGGCGTAGCGGGATCAGCGTAATTGCCTGCGCACAGGGCGCCAGCGAAACAAACATCTCGTTCGTTATCCAGAGCGAATACCTTCGGAAGGCATTAAATTCGATTCACGATTCGTTTTTCCTGTCGGAATACCAGGTGCTGAATGTTTTCCTGGTCGGCGTAAGAACCATCGGGGGACGTCTGCTGGAACAAATCCGGTGCCAGCGGAAAACGTTGATGGAACACAACCACTTGAAACTAAACATCGTGGGAATCGCCCGCAAAAACCGGATGTTCCTCGACCGGAAAGGCATCGACCTGGATAACTACCTGGAAGAATTAACGAATAAAGGGCAAGTCTCCGGCCACGAAACGCTTCGGGAAGAAATCCTGAAAATGAATATTTTCAATTCGGTTTTTGTCGACTGTACGGCAAGTGAAGAAATTGCCGGTTTGTATCCGGATTTTCTTTCGCACAACATCTCGGTGGTTACGGCGAATAAAATAGCCGCGTCCGGTCCGTTTGAAGACTACAAAAACCTGAAAGAAACGGCGCGCAAAACGGGGGCGAAATACCTTTTCGAAACCAACGTAGGCGCCGGATTGCCGATTATCAACACCATGAACGCCCTCACCAACAGCGGCGACCGGATTTTGAAACTGCAAGCCGTGCTGTCCGGGACGTTGAACTTTATCTTCAACACCCTCAGCCGGGATATTCCGCTGAGCAAAGCCATCCGGATGGCGCAGGAAGCCGGATTTTCCGAGCCGGACCCGCGCATTGACCTGAGCGGGAAAGACGTTATCCGGAAATTGGTGATTCTTTCGAGGGAAGCCGGCTACCCGGTAAACCAGGAAGATGTGGCGCGGAACCTGTTTATCCCCGACACGTATTTTCAGGGCAGCCTGGATGATTTCTGGAAAACAATTCCGGGGCTGGACGCCGCCTTCGAGGAAAAACGCCGGCAACTGGAATCGGAAGGGAAGAAATACCGCTTCGTTGCGGAAATGGACCACGGAAACTGTTCGGTGGGCTTGCAGGAAGTCGACCGCAGCCATCCGTTTTACGAGCTGGAGGGAAGCAACAACATTATAATGATTACAACAGAGAGATACAACGAATACCCGATGATTATCAAAGGATACGGCGCCGGAGCTGCTGTGACGGCGGCGGGAGTGTTCTCGGATATTATCAGTATTGCAAATATCAGGTAGAATATGGCAACAGTAGATGTGCAACAAATAAAATTGCGGTTTGGGATTATCGGAAATAATCTCTTACTCAACAGGGAAATAGAAAAAGCGTTATTGATTGCGCCAGTCGATTTAAGCGTGTTGATTATCGGCGAGAGCGGTGTGGGGAAGGAAGTTTTTCCCCAGATCATCCACCAAAACAGTATGCGGAAACACGGCGCCTACATTGCCGTCAACTGCGGCGCCATTCCGGAAGGGACGATTGATTCGGAATTGTTCGGGCATGAAAAGGGTTCTTTCACAGGCGCTTTGGCAGACCGGAAAGGTTATTTCGAAGTCGCCGACAAAGGGACTATCTTTTTGGATGAGGTGGGCGAATTGCCCATGGCGACGCAAGCCCGCCTGCTCCGCGTGTTGGAATACGGCGAATTTATCAAAGTCGGTTCGTCCAAAGTGCAGAAGACGGATGTGCGCATTGTCGCGGCTACGAACGTCGATTTATTAAAGGCGATCCGGAACGGCAGGTTCCGGGAAGATTTGTATTATCGCCTGAATACGGTTCCCATAAACATCCCCGCGCTGCGCGAACGAAGGGAAGATATTCACCTGCTGTTCCGGAAGTTTTCGAGCGATTTCGCTGAGAAATACCGCGTCCCGGCGATTCACCTGGCAAACGAAGCCAAGGAGGTGCTGGTAAAATACCGTTGGCCCGGAAACATCCGCGAACTGAAGAATATTACCGAAAGGATGTCTATTTTCGAACAGGAAAGGGAAATTCCCGCCGAGCGGTTGAAAACCTACCTCTCCACCCCGGATATGGAACAGTTGCCGGCGGTTATTCCGCTCCATTCCGATTCCAAATCGTTTGCCAACGAGCGGGAAATCCTGTACCAGATTTTGTTGGATATGCGCCGGGACATCAGCGAATTGAAACGGCTGGTTCCCGAATTGCTGAACAACAGCGCGAATATTCAACCGGCGGCGGAATCGAAAGACACGAACCTGTACTCGTTCAGAAACAGCTATCAACCGATTGTTCAGGAGAATGAAGAACCGGGGCAATACCAATATGCCGACGAGGTGGCGGAAGAAGAAAAAGAGGAAGAAAAAGCGCCTGAAACGGAAAAAGTGCTTTCGCTGGAAGAAGTTGAAAGGGAAATGATTAAAAAATCATTGGAACGCCACGGCGGAAAACGCCGGAACGCGGCGCTGGAGCTGAAAATATCGGAAAGAACATTGTACCGGAAAATCAAAGAATATGGACTGGAATAAACTGAAAAGAATGAAAAGAATGAGAGGGAAAAACATCCTTTCCGTTGCCGTCGTCGCCCTGTTTTTCTCTTCCTGCGCTATTTCCTACTCGTTCCAGGGGGGGAAATTGAACTACGACATTGTAAAAACGATAACCATTCACGACTTCCCCAACCGGGCGCCGTTGGTTTATCCGCCGCTTTCGCAGGTTTTTGACCAGGCTTTGAGAGACCGGTTTATCGCGCAAACGCGGTTGCTCCCGGTCACCAGCAACGGCGACATTGAAATTGAGGGCGAAATTGTCGGTTACGACATTCAGGGAGAGGCGATAAAAGACGATGCCTATGCGTCGCAAACCCGGCTGACGGTTTCGGTGCGGCTGAAATATACCAACAACAAAGAAGCCAACAGCGATGTGGATCAAACGTTTTCGGCATACGACAGTTTTTCCAGCACCCGCTCCCTCGACGAAGTGCAGGACGAACTGATACGGAAAATCGTGGACGAACTGATTGATATGATTTACAATGCAACCGTGGCGAACTGGTAAACCGAATGACAAGTAAACAGCTCATCGAACGGATGCTCCGCCGAATTCCCCTGGACGAAAAAACCTTGCCGGACCTGCAAAACCTGGTAGAGGAATATCCTTATTTCCAAGCGGCTCAACTTCTTTATACTTTAAATTTACATGCGAATAAAGACAGCCGTTTCAATGCCGAATTAAGGAAAGCCGCCTGCTATGCCGGCGACCGGAAAAAGTTATTTTTCCTGGTAGAGGACGCCTTTTTATCCCCCGCGGCAGGCGAAAATCAAGCGGAAAAAGAACCGGTTGTAGCGGGCACCTCCTTCGACCTGATTGATTTCTTTCTTGCCGGAAAAACGGAAGACAAAGCAGAAAAGGCGGAAAATCCCGCGGTTTCGACCGACTATATGTCGTATTTCCTTTCGGAAAAAGCGCAGAAGGAGGAAGCAGAAACCGTCCCCCTTCAACACCAGGACACGATCGACCGGTTTTTGGAGAAAGAAGAACAGTCTTCTTTCAGGATAACCTTGAAAGACAAGGACGAAGACTCGCTCCCGCCCGACTTGACCGCAACCGGCAAGGAAGATTTTTTCTCGGAAACGCTGGCAAAAATCTATCTCAAGCAGAAGAAATACGCAAAGGCATTGGAAATTATCCGGAAATTAAGTTTGCATTATCCGGAAAAAAGTCTTTACTTTGCAGACCAAATCAGGTTTTTAGAGAAATTAGTTATTCATTCAAAAAACAAATCATAGAAAATGTACGTATTTATTTCAATTTTGATCGTAATTATCGCTATCTTTTTATCGTTAATCGTAGTGATACAAAATTCAAAAGGAGGCGGGCTGGCAGCCGGTTTCGCGTCCTCCAACCAGGTGATGGGCGTTCGCAAAACAACCGATTTCCTTGAAAAAGCAACGTGGTGGTTAGCGGGCATATTAGTCGGTTTGTGTGTGATCGCATCCTTTCTGCACCGTCACAGCGTAGCATCCTCGGCATCCGATTCGAGGATTAAAAACGAAATCATCGAAACCATCCCCGCTATTCCCGAACAGGATCCGAACGCGATCACGCCGTTCGAAAACCCGGTTCAAGGCACGGATGAAATGCCTGTTCCCCAAGAATAAGGAATAAAAATAGATAAACAGAAGAAATACAATAAAGGCATTGCGCGCAATGTTTTTGTTGTATTTCTTTTTTTAAACCCGAAAGGGGCAGTCCGGTTCTTTCGAACCGGATTCTTTCTTCCGGGAAACCCGGAAGTTACTTTTCTTTCAACTGAATTCA
>JAIRSN010000030.1 GCA_031255425.1 Dysgonamonadaceae bacterium | reverse complement strand
CGGCAATCGTCCCGTATTCGGTGGTGATGGTGCCGTTTTCGCCGGCGTCCAACGTGATGGTAAAGATAATCCGCTCATATTCCACCGTGATCAGGTATTCCTCGTCGGTCATGGCGCTTGTCAGCGTACAGGTATTGTCTTCCGCCGTTACTTCCTCGCCGTTGACAAATATCTTGGTCACCGCGTAACCGTAATCCGGGGTAACGGTGAACGTTGCGGTATCGCCTTTCTTCACCTGAACGGTGCCGTCTTCGGCGATGGTGCCGTAATCGGTGGTGATGCTGCCGTGTCCGCTGCCGTCGACCTTGACGGCATTGACGATTTTAAACACATTCATCAGCTCGTAAGGCGCCACGGCTTTGAAGGCTTCCACAGCGGCGGCACTGGGTACATACACGATCGCATCGGGATCAATTTCCGTCCCTTTGTGGAAAGCGTCCGCAGCCGTACCTGCCAAGGGCGGGTTTTCCGATTCGAAGATATACGTCCGTTGCACAGTGCTTCCGGCAGGCAAGGCAAAAGCCCTTCCGCCGATTTTCGATTGCAGGCGGCTGTTGGCTTCTCCCAAACTTTTCGGGAAAATAAGGGTGTCTATATTGGCACAGTTCTCAAACGAGTTTTCAGCTATTTGGTAGATTTTCCATGTTTCCGGTTCCGGAATCCGCTGAATCGCGATGCCGCTGTTTTTGAACAGTTCTTTGGCGTACAAGTCTTTCGAACCGTCGGCGGTGCCGCTCCGTTTGTTATTCAGCGCGGTCAAAGCGATATTGGCGCAGCCCATAAAAGCCGACGAAGCGTCGCCCGTGATGGCGAGGTTTTCCGGCAATTCGGTCAATACCAAGCTGGAGCATCCGTTGAAAGCCCCGGCGCCGAGATTGCTGTTCATCCCGGCGGGCAGTCCGTTGGGGAACGTCAGCTTGGTACAGGAATTGAATGCGTCGCCGCCGATCACATTTAAGGATTCCGGCAATTCCAGCGCTTCCAGCGATTTACATCTTCCGAACGACTTCGCGCCGATGGCGGTTATGGTAGCCGGGAAAATCACCTTTTTCAGCTTGGGTACATCCACATTCAGGTAGGCAAAAGCACCCCCTTCGATGGAAGCATAGTTATTTTCCGTGTATTTCCCGGACGAAGCCGACCATTGCAAGGGCGACTGAATTTTATTGCTGACCAGCAAGGTTTCCGACATATCGATTTCCTCCACTTCGTTGAAAGGAGTCGCCGTGTTCGGCACGGTCGCTGCCTTTCCGCCGTAACAAAACACGTTCCGCACGCCCCGCAAATCGTAATACGAATAGGGAGCCGAACCCTTCAGGATCACTTTTTTCACATACTGGCCATGCGTAGCCAGCGTTTCCCCATTGCCCAAGGCCTGGAAAGCAGCGTCGATAGCCGCGTTGATATTGGCAAACATGGCCGGACTGGTGTATTGCGTTGTCAGGTCCAGTTCGGTGTTCAGTTCAATCGTCAGGACAATGTCTTCCTGCGCTTTCGCTGTTCCCGTGAGGGCAAGCAGCGCGATAAAAAAAGAAAGTACTTTACTTTTCATAATAAAAAATTTTAATTTGATTTCAAGTGTCAAAGTTACAGGAGATTGTTTTTTTTATTTTGCACGAAAAACGGAGTGATTTAGTCAGAGGGAGCAAGTTTTGTAAAAATGTCGCAAAGAGGCGGCTTTTTTGCGCCTTATTCTTCTTTCCGCCGTTATTTTCAGATTCGTACCCGCGTAAAATCGTTTCCGATGGCTCCCCGGTTTCAAAAAAAACGCCGCAAAGGGAAGTTCGGGGTCACCCCAAAAACGAAAATCTGTTAATTTATAGCTTGTGGAGTTCCCCAAAAACGAAAATCTGTTAATTTATAGCTTGTGGGGTTCTCCCAAAAACGAAAATCCGTTAATTTATAGCTTGTGGGGTTCCCCCAAAAACGAAAATCCGTTAATTTTTTGACATTGGGGTGATCCCAAAAACAAAAATCCGTTAATTTTTTGACATTGGGGTGATCCCACAACCGTAAAAATTTGCCTGGGACGTTTTTGGGGTTATCCCACAACCGTAAAAATTTGCCTGGGACGTTTTTGGGGTTATCCCACAATCGTGAAAATTTGCCTGGGAGACTTTCGGGGTTACCCCAAAACCCTAAAAATTTGCCTGGGATGTTTTTGGGGTTACCCCACAACCGTAAAAACTTCCCCGGGACGTTTTCGGGGTTACCCCGGAGCGTCCCGGCGTTGAAAGAGACGCCTTGCCCCGTTTCCCATCCATTTCCTGCATAGAACCAGGGACTTAGGAATATCTTAGGCAGCGTTGTTTCCCGCCGCCATATTCAATTTATACGGCGCTCTATTTCAAATCCCCCTATTTTATTCGAAATTAACTGATTAATGACCTCCGGCAGACCCCTTTTTTATATTCTGCTTATAAAATTGTTTTTGCTTTTTTCTAACTTTTATTTTTGCAGGGTATTATTAACGCTAAATTTTAAAATATCATGACGAAAAAAATTACTTTAGTATGGGCTGCCCTGATAATGGCGGCTTTTTGTGTAAATGCACAGACACTGAATAACCCGGTGGATGAAAACGGCTACTTCATTGTGAAATGGGATTGTGAAAATGAAACATGGGCGGCTTCCAACGATTTTGAAATAGATGAAGCTTTTACTTTTGCGGTAGATGTGACCGGTACGGCGCTGGAAGAATGGCTGAAAGAAACGCCTGCCAATGAAGACGGCACCCGCAGCCTGGCGGTTAACCGCTGGACCGGGTTCGGCGACTTCAACGGCGATTGCAACCGCCTGAAACTGATCAAAGGCAACATCTACGGTACAACCTGGTGTTTTTCCCAACTGGCAAACACGTTCGACTTGGAGCTGGCTACGGTGCCGGGAACGGTTACGTACTTTGCCATGCAGGTTTTCGGGTTTGAATACACGCCCGCAGCCGCCGGCGCCCTGTGGTGGCAATGGCCTGCCGGTTGGCTTCCGGAAGGAAGTATAATAGATGCGGTAGAGGAAAATGCGTTCACCAGCGCCCCCTACACCGGCACCAAAAAGAGCGTGGAATTTTATGCGGATGATTACGAAGGATTCTGGTCGTATACGGCAGGCGGATATGCGCCTTATTGCACCTCCATCGCCACCACCGGTATTCCTCCGGTGGCAACCGGTTCGCCCGTCGTTGGCTACGAATATTACAATTTACAGGGAATGAAACTTTCGAAACAACCGGAAAACGGATTGTTTATCGAAAAAGCCCGGAAAGCAAACGGCACGTTCACCGCAACGAAAGTGATGAAAACCGTTGAATAACAGTTCCCCGTATCCCTGATAGAAAAAAGCGAGATCTCCACTCGCTTTTTCTATTGTTTTGTCGAATCAAATAAAAAGACCATGAAAAAACAACAACGAATACTTCTTCTGGCGCTGACGGTTTCCGGTTGCTTCGCAATCGCGGACAGCGCGGCGCAGGAGGTCCAAAGAATCACGGGAAAGGTGACGGATGCCCACCGCGAGGCGGTGATCGGCGCCTCCGTCGCGATTGCAGGCTCTACGCTCGGCACGGTGACCGACCTGGAGGGCGGTTTTGAACTCTCCGCTCCCGTCGGAAGCACGCTGACGGTTTCGTACATCGGCTATGCCGTTTATCAGGAAAAAATAACGGCCGCGAAGACCCGCTATCCGGTCACCTTGCAGGAGGCTGCGGAAGCGCTGGACGAAGTGGTAGTCGTCGGTTACGGCACCCAGCGGCGGTCTGAACTGACCGGCGCTATTTCGTCCGTCCGGGCGAAAGACGTCCGGGATTTCTCGACCAGGAGCCTGGCGGAATCGCTGAGCGGCTTGGCGGCGGGCGTGATGATCACCAAAGGCGACGGCGACCCGGGCGGCGCTGCCGAGATTCTGATCCGCGGTGCGGGGTCTGTCAACGGCATGAGTCCGCTGTTTATCGTAGACGGCGTGGCGCAGGATGCCGGATTCAAATTCAATATGCGCGATGTGGAGTCGATCGAGATCCTGAAGGATGCCGGTTCGGCGGCTATCTACGGCTCGCGTGCCGCCGGCGGCGTGGTACTGATCACCACCCGGCACGGCAGGCGGGGCGAGAAGGCGACCATCCAGGCGAATGCGCGTTACGGGATGCGGAACATCACCAGCCACATCCAACTCCTGAACACCACCGACTGGATCCGGGCGCACGACGCTTTCGGCACCGGCAACACGCTGGACCTGCTGGGCGCAACCCGTCCGGAGGACCTTCCCAACACCAACTGGATGGATGTTTTGTTCGACACCGGCATCGAACAGGAATACGGGCTCTCGGTGACCGCGGCTTCGGACAAGGTCACGTTCTTCCTTTCGGGCGGGTTCTTGAGCGAAAAGGGCGTCTACTTGGATACGAAGGCGGAACGCTTTTCCTTCCGCAACAACCTGGAATATCAATTCAATAAACATATTACCCTTGGGGAATCGTTTTACGGAAACACCACGAAGACCAATCCGTCTACCCAGTCGTCGATCTACAACCACACCATTCCCTTCCGGACGGTGCCGGTCGCCCCGGTCTACGACGAAAACGGCAACTACGCTCCCACGCCGCAGAAGGCCGGAAGCGGTCCCAATTTTGCCGGACTGGAAGACCTCTATCATGTCTTCAACGACCATAATTACACGCTGAATGCGCAGGCGTACCTGCATATCCTTTTTGTCAAGGGATTGGAACTGAAGGTGACCGGCGCCGGCGAGTGGACCGGCTTTTCCAAAAACACATTCACCGAATACCGCAACTTCGGTCCGGTGGAGGTCAAGCCGCAACGCTTGGATGCCTCCGCGGGCACCTTGCAGAACCTGATGTTCAACGCGGTATTGACCGGCGAAAAAACGCTGGGCAATCATTCGCTGAAGGCAATGGTGGGCACGGAGTTTTGGAAAAAAGACGGATACAACCTGTCCGTCACCGGCTACGAGTTCTCCATTCCGGTCGCCGAATCCCTTGCGCTGGCTTCCCCCGGCAACACGAAGGATGCCACCGACAACCTGCCCATCGAACGCCGGGAATCGTTCTTCGGCAGGATCAATTACAACTACCTGGGCAAGTACCTGCTGACGGCGAATATCCGCGCCGATGCCTCCGACCGTTTTGTCGGTAAAAACCGGTGGGGCTATTTCCCCTCCCTCAATGCCGGCTGGCGCATCAGCGAGGAAGATTTCCTGAAACCTTATATCGAAAACCGGATCGACAACGCCAAGATCCGCGCCAGTTGGGGACGGCTGGGCAACGATGCCATTCCGCAATTCATGTACGAATCAACGTATTCCGGCATGGGAATCAGTCACTCTTTCGACGGCACGTCCGCTTCCCAGGCAGGCTACTGGATCGCTACCTTCGGAAACCGGAGCATCAAATGGGAAGAAATCGACCAGACAGACCTGGGCGTAGACCTCTCTTTCCTGCGGAACCGGCTGACGCTGACCTACGACTACTACAACCGCCAGACGAAAGACATGCTCTATCCGGCTTCGCTGTCGCTGTCGTCCGGGATGAGCTACTATTTCAACAGCGACCGGCCTGGAAACACGCTCTCGTATTTCGCCAACGCCGGACTGGTCGAGAACAAGGGGCACGAAATCACCGTGGGCTGGGCAGACCGGAAGCAGGCGTTCCGCTATTCCGTCGGGGCGAATGCTTCGTTCAACGCCAACCGGGTCCGGCGGATCGGCGCGGATATTTCTTCTATCGACGAGGGACTGAACGACTCGTGGCGCTTGCTCGCCCGCACGGAAAACGGGATGCCGATGGCGATGTTCTACGGCTACGGCGTGCTGGGTATCTTCCAAAACCAGGCGCAAGTAGACGAATACAACCAACGCGCATTGGATGCCTGGCGGGCGCAGAATCCGAACCATACGCGCTTCGACCCGGCGACCGGACAGCCCCTCGACTTCGAGGGAAACGTGCTGGGTATCTATTACCAGAAGGAACAAACCGGCGTGGGCGACCTGATTTTCGACGACAACGGGCAGGGACGGGTCACGGCGCTCTCCCGGAAATACATCGGAAACCCCTGGCCGAAGATGACGCTCGGCTTGAACCTGAACCTGGAATACAGGGGCTTCGACCTGAGTGCGGTTTTTCAGGGCGCGTTCGGGTTTGATATGATGAACCTGATCAAACCGTATACGCAGATGTTCAGTTCCGACAATACGACGGCGGATATTTTCAAAACTTCCTGTTTCGGCAAGGACAATACGGCGGTGACCGGTTTTCCGCGCGTCGGATACCTCGACGCCAAAGGCTCGTTCATCGGCGACGGCGCTGCCAACCGCAACTATTCGACCGTGTCGGGCTACCTGCTGGAAAAGGGCGATTACCTGAAGCTGAAAAACCTCGTGATCGGGTATACCTTGCCCAAAACCGTTGTGCGGAAGGCTGCCCTCGAAAATGTGCGGATCTATATAAGCGCGCAGAATGTGTTTACCTTGACCCGCTATTCCGGCATCGATCCGGAAACGGGTGGCGGGGTGCTGCTGCGGGGTGTCGATCATCAGAACCGTTACCTGCCGTCGCGCCTGATTTCGTTTGGTATTGATTTATCTTTTTAATTGAATGGAAATAATGAAAAATAAATGGAGAAACAGCATAATCATCGGGATGACCGGCTTGCTGTTCGGTTGCAGTGATTTTCTCGATATTACGAATAAACAGACCCTGTCGCCCGAAAATTTCCCGGCGACCATCGAGCAGGTCGACCTGATCCTGACGTCTTCCTACGCGGGGGCGCACGGTTTCGGCATGTACTCTTTCTACTGGTTCCCGATGGGGATCTACCTCTACGACCACACCACCAACACCTACGGTTCGTACGACGAACGGGGGTCGGGGATGGATAATTACACGGACAGCGACAGCCGCTACATCACGCAGACCTACACCGACCTCTGCAAGTGGGCGAACCTGTCGGTATCCGCCCTGGAAGCGATTGCGAACTACCGGGCAAAGTACCCGGCGGAAAACGAACGCGCCGAATTGGATTACATGAAAGGGCAGGCGCTCTTCAACCGTGCCCTGGCGTATTGGCATGCGCAACTCTTTTTCGAACTGAAGCCGGACGGGTGGGGGTTCCCCCTCTTCGACAAGGTTGCCACCGGAGTGGAGGAGATGAAACGGGCAAGGGCAACCGTGAAAGACACCTGGGCGTTTGTGATCCGCGACCTGGAAGAAGCCGCCCTCCTTCTCGAAGGCTACCACGATCCCTACCGCGCTTCGGAGTGGGCGGCGAAGGGCTTGCTGGCAAAGGTGTATATGCAGTCGCTGTCTATTTTCCCTGAAAATAAAGAAAAGGCGAAGGCGGTGATGGAAGCGATTATCCGTAACAGCGGAAAACAGCTTGTCCCCTTTGAAATTTACAGCGATATGTTTTACGGAAATGCCGGCCATGAGTTTAATGCCGAGTCGCTCTACGAATTGAGCATGACCACTTTCTACGGCAAGGAGGATATTTGGATGGGCTACAACACCGGCAGCGGGATGCCGATTGTGTTCGGCCCGTGGTACATGGACCTGGATATTCGCTTTCGTGCCAACAACGAGGGCAAGGAGGAAAACGACCCGCTGAAGAAGGAAATGGATGTTGCGACCGCCAAAAAAAGCAGCCAGTGGGGAAACAATTTCATTCACGACGCCAACATCCGCCGCTTCGGGTTCCGGGGAATCTATGGCGACACGGTGCCCCGCCGGACGTTCAACAAAGCCTTCGATGCGGGAAAGCCCCGCTCCACCGCGAACTATCCCTACCGGCTGGAATACCCTGATTACCGCCAACAAAGCCTGGATCTGAAGCAGGATAAAAACCGCGTGGATCCCCGGTTGCAGTTGTCCGCCGGGCAGCCTTACGTCGATGAGTATATCGACAACAAGGGCAGGGCAACGTATTACGACCGTTCGCACGAGATTGCCAACCGTCCCGACCTGCTGGCGTGGCAGCACCGCAAGTTTACGAATACCCGCGGCACGGAGATGGGGCTTGCTCCTTACGGCAAGAACGAAAGCAGCGACGCCAATTACCCGGTTGTCCGGCTGGCGGACATTTACCTGCTGTATGCCGAATTGATGAAAGACGACGACCCGGCAACGGCGCTGGAGTTTGTGAACAAGGTCCACCGGCGCGCCTACGGCTATCCGCCCGATGCGCCCTGCGTGTACGACTACACCGGTTTCTCAGACCGTACCAGGACGGCAGACGCGGACGACCACCTGGCGCAGGACGTGCTGAAATACGAGCGGTGGGCGGAACTGTTTGCCGAAGGGCAATGGTGGTGGGACGTTCGCCGCTGGAAGATCGGGCCTGCCGAAGCCCGTTTCTACAAAGAAACGCGGCACGGCGACATCACCTGGAAAGGCGATGAGTCGTACGTGCAGCCGATTCCCCAACTGGAACTCGAACGGAATGGAAACATGGAACAATCGGCCGGTTATCCGGATATTAAAAAATAAATTAAACACGAAAAGAATGAAAAAGTTTTTGAATTTTGCGTACATCCTTATTGCCGCAGGCGTGCTGTTTGCTTGCGATGGCCGGCGGCGGGTACAGATAGCTTCCCCGGACGGGCGGACGGTGATCTCGTTCGCCACCGGCGACGGGCTGCCTGTCTATTCGGTCGACAAGGACGGCGGGACGGTGATCAATCCCTCGCAACTGGGGTTCTCGCTGAGCGTGGGCGACCTGACGGCGCCTTTCCGGATCAAAAAGGTGACCCGCGCTTCGGTCGACGAGACCTGGGACCAGCCTTGGGGCGAAGAGGTCACGGTGCGGAATCGTTTCAATGAGGCGCGGATCGAACTGCAAGAGGTTTTTGGTAAGAAGCGGCTGTTCCGGATCGTCTTCCGCGCTTTCGACGAAGGCATCGGCTTCCGCTACGAGTTTCCCGAACAACCGAACCTGGGGGCGTTCGAGATTACGGACGAACGGACGGAGTTCGCTCTCGCGGAAGATCATCCGGCGTGGTCTATTCCCGCCTACCGGGGCGAATATTACGAGTCGCTTTACGAAAAATCGCCGGTCAGCCGGCTGGATACGGTTTGCGTTCCGCTGACAATGGAGACCGCCAGCGGGAAATTTATCGCCATTCACGAGGCCAACCTGACCGATTACGCCGCCATGAACCTCTATCCGGTAGACGGTTCGACTGTGTTGCGGACAGATCTGACGCCTTGGTCGAACGGAATCAAGGTGTATGCCAAAACGCCGTTCGTTTCCCCCTGGCGCACCGTCACGCTGGCGGACGACCTGAACGGGCTGGTAAATTCGCGCATCATGCTGAACTTAAACGAGCCTTGCCGGATAGACGATCTCTCGTGGATACGTCCGGGCAAGTACGTGGGCATTTGGTGGGCGATCCATCAGGACCGCTTCACGTGGTCGCAGGGTCCGCGGCACGGGGCGACCACCCAAAACATGAAACGCTACATCGATTTTGCTGCCTCGCATCACCTTCAAGGCGTGCTGGCGGAGGGCTGGAACAAGGGCTGGGACGGCGACTGGGTAAGTAACGGGTCGGATTTCCGGTTTTCGGAGGCGTGTCCCGACTTCGACACGGAAGCGCTCAGCCGGTATGCCGCCACCAAGGGCATCGCTCTGATTGGACACCACGAAACGGGCGGCGCAACGCTCAACTACGAAAGCCAGTTGGAGGAGGCGTTCGCTTTTTGCAGCCGGCTGGGGATTCATTCCGTGAAAACGGGCTATGTGAATGCGTTGCTGGACAAAAAGGAACGTCACAGCAGCCAGTACGGTGTCCGCCATTACCGCAAGGTGATCGAAACTGCCGCCCGCTACCATGTCATGATCGACAACCACGAACCGGTGATGCCCACCGGGCTGCAACGGACGTATCCGAACCTGATGACGCAGGAAGGCGTCCGCGGACAGGAGTACGACGCCTGGTCGACGGACGGCGGGAATCCTCCCGAACACACCACGATTGTCCCTTTTACCCGCGGGCTGGCGGGTCCGATGGATTTCACGTTCGGAACGTTTAACTTCAAGAACCCTGTTCATCCGCAGACACGGGTGCAGTCGACCATTGCCAAGCAGTTGGCGCTTTATGTGGTTATCTACAGCCCGTTGCAGATGGCGTCGGACGTTCCGGAAAGTTACGAGAACCATCCGGCGTTTGAGTTTATCGAAATCGTTCCGGTCGACTGGGCGCAGACCATCGTCCTGCAAGGTGCAATCGGCGACTATGTCGCTACCGCTCGCAAGGATAAACATTCGGAGGCATGGTTTCTGGGTGCCATCACGGACGAGAACGCCAGGGATCTGAAGCTCAGCCTTTCGGTCCTCGACCGGGACCGGAAGTATGTCGCCCGGATCTTCCGCGATGACGCGCAGGCAAACTGGAAAACAAACCCTGCTGCTGTCGTGATCGAGGATATGCCGGTCGATGCGGCGACGGTACTCGACTTGTCGCTGGCGCCGGGCGGCGGCGCTGCCTTGCGGATTCAGCCGGGGGAATAGTTTTTCTTTTGACTTATTGCTTCAATTTAAATGCGTTGGCACTGTAAAGAGGAGCAGCAACCTGTTTTATTCCCGGAATAATTTTTTCTTGATAAGCTGCAACAACAATCCGGCAATCAGGCTTCTTTTCCCTTTGAAGAAAAAAGGCAAAACATCCAACAAGCCTTTTGTAACGGTACTCACCGCGTTCCCTCCCACCAAAGGCACGATGTTTCTGAACAAATAATCGGCGTTTTCTTTCAACGAATCGGCCAATTCGCCGGATTCCGCTTTTAAGCGTTTTTTCCGGATCTGCAAAATTTCCAGCGGAGTCAAATTAGTTAAGTTCATCAACGCCTCCTTTCATTTCAGGTTCACCGTCATTTTTGAGGTCCGGATCCAGTTCTTTCAAAAACAGATTCTGAACAGAAGTAAGAATAGATTTGCGGCACGCAAAGAGGATGATCAGAACAATCAAATAAACCAGCGCAACCACCGCGAAACCTCCTGCAATGTTTTGCATCCAATTTCCAATAAGAAAACTCAAAGAAATGAACGCGAAAAAGAACGTGAAAAACAGGAGATTCAGAATGATTAATCCATAGATCAGAAAAGCGCCGGCCCTTGAAACTTTTTCAAACGACTCCAGCTTCAAGAGTTCGATTTTTGTGTTGATCAGTTGAATGGTATCTGCTTTTAATGCAGAGATAAGCGTTCTCAAGTTTTGTTCGTGTTCCATGATTATTCACTGCGCTTTACGTTTATCTTCGAAAACGTTTCTTTCGCCACTTTCCCGGCTTTTTCGGTCGCTTTGTCCAACTCTTCCAAGCCGTCTTCAACTATTTTTCCAATCGTTTTTTTCGCATTATTCACCTTGGAGTTGATCGCATCTTTAAATTCCGCCCTGTCTTCCTCGTCCGAAGCAAAATACGCTCCTAAAGCAACTCCCACCAAAAGACCGATACCCAAACCGATCCATAAACCTGAATTTTTCATAACCCGAATGATTTTTAATATTTAATGTTTTTTTTAATCCCCAAAAATACGGATCATTTAATTAGTAAACAATATTATGAGCCATTATGTTTTTCGAAAAGTGAAATTTACGCCTTAAAGTTCCGTACTCTCTTTCAGCACTCTCTTTAGTGGTGAAACAAGTCGTTCCAAAAGTGAAACGTCATCCGTAATAATATCGGCCTGCCCCTGCATGTTGGGAAGAAAAGGTAATTCCTTTTTGTAAGTGGTGACGAGTCCGCCGGATAATTTTATTTCCACAGTATAATAAACGGTTTCTCCTGTCCGAGCCGGAACTAACGAAATGTCACTTACAATGCCCCGGAGAATACCGTATTCGTTTTCGGGAAAATTTTGCAAGCGAATATTGACTTTTTGTCCGGTTTTTACTTTTCCCGAACGAACAACCGGCAGCATCGCTTTTCCTATTATCGCGCTTTGAGAAATATGCAAATCCGTATTTTCTTCTTCCTTGTCGAAAGAAATAGAAGCCGGCACAACCATAAATATTTCCTCGCTTACCGAAACGTTTTGGTTTTCAATCCAATATTTAGCAAATGTAATTTTCCCGCCGATAGGCGCCCGTAGTACATAATTTAATTCCCATTCTTGTATTCCTGCCTTCAATTGCGAAATCAGTGATTGAAGTTGTGTCCACAGTCCGTTCAGCTTTTCGACATCCTGTTGTTTTGTATCCAGCAAAGATTCTTTTAATTGTCCGATCTGAATTTGCAGATCGTTGAGGTTTGACCGCATGTTTTCATTTGACAAAAAACTTTGCAAATA